>NZ_JBVVQC010000007.1:9127-221232 GCF_055811515.1 Mesorhizobium sp. WSM4841 | reverse complement strand
CCGTCCGTGCGGGGCGCGGGCGGCCCCTATGGCGTGGTTTGGCGCTTTCTGTTTTTGGGGTTGTTTTGGGGGGGGGGGGGGGGGGGCCGGCGCCGCCCCCCCCCCCCCCCGCGGCGGCGTCGCCGAGGTAGGCACTCATGACCTTTGGATCTTTGAGCAGGTTTGGCGCCGTGTCCTCTCCGACGAACCTTCCCGTCTCGATCAGGTAGCCGCGATCGGCGGTCTTGAGGCTCAGCCGCGCGTTCTGCTCGACGAGCAGGATGCCGAAACCTTCGGCGGCGATGGTGGCCAGTGACTTGAACAGCTCCTTGGACAGCAGTGGCGACAGGCCGAGCGAGGGCTCGTCCAGCATCAGGATGTCCGGCTTCGACATCAGCGCCCTGCCGATCGCGACCATCTGCTGCTCCCCTCCCGACATCGTCTGCGCCAATTGGCGACGGCGTTCGGCGAGCCGGGGGAACAGCCCGTAGACAAAATCAAGCATCTTGCCCGCGTCAGGCTTCGCGCGCCTGGCATGGCTTCCAAGCCGCAGGTTCTCCGCCACGGTGAGTTCGCCAAAGATGCCTCGGCCTTCCGGGACGAGCGCGATCCCCTCCTCCACCATCAGATGGGCGTCGAGTTTCGTGACATCCTTGCCGTTCATGACGATCCTCGTGCCGGCCTCCGTCCCGACGAGCCCGGCGACAGCGCCGAGGAAGCTGGACTTTCCCGCGCCGTTGGCACCCAGGATGACGCAGATCTCGCCTTTGGAAACGCGTGCGGAAACGCCTTCGAGCGCAACATGGCGTCCGTAGCGGACGCCGAGATTGGACACCTCAAGCATCGTCGTCGTCCCCCAGATAGGCGCGGACAACCTCCGGGTCGGCCAGGACGCTGGCCGAGATGCCGTCGGCGATCTTCGTACCGGAATTCATGACGACGCAGCGTTGGCAAAGCGAGCGGATGGCATCCATCACATGCTCGACCATGATGATCGTCCGGCCCTGCGCACTGATCTCGCGGATGAGCGCCATGCCGATCCTGAGTTCGCTGGGGTTGAGGCCGGCGAGCCACTCATCGAGCAGCAGGACATGAGGGTTGCTCGCAAGGGCACGGGCGAGCTCTATTCTCTTCTGGTCGATATAGGTCATTGCCGCCACGGGAATCTCCTCGCGGCCCTTCAACCCGACCCGTGCCAGCAGTTCGCGGGCAAGCGTCAGTGCCTCGCCGCCCCAGAGCCTGTTGTGCCCGAAGACGGCGCCGGCGACGACGTTCTCCACCGCGCTCATGGACGGCAGGACGCGTACCAGCTGGAAGGTCCGGGCAACCCCGATCCGGGCGATCTTGTGGGCTGCCAGTCCGGCGATGGGCTGTCCGGACAGGAGAATATTGCCCGATGTCGGCGACAGCGCCCCCGATATGAGGTTGAGCATCGTGGTCTTGCCTGAACCGTTCGGGCCGATCAGTCCCAACAGCTCACCCTCGGCGACCTCGAAACTCACATCGTTGACGGCGACGAGGCCGCCGAAGGCCTTGCGCACCCTGTCGATGGCCAGCAAAGGAACGCTCATCTCCCCTCCTCCACGGTCGTTGCCAGCAAGCTCTGGTCGGTTGGGCGGCGACGACGGAACAGGCTTTCCAGCTGGCCCGTGACACCGTCGGGAAGCACATAGACGATCGCCAGGAAAGCGATGCCAACGATCACCGCCGTCTGGTTAGGGAAGTGGCCCGAGATGAAGTCCATCACCAGGGTGAAAGGGACGACGCCGACCAGGGGACCCCACAGGCGGCGTGTCCCGCCGAGCAGAGCCATGATGACCACGAGGAAGGACGTCATCGGATTGAAGGCCGCGTCCGGCGTGATGTAGGAATAACGAGGCGCCATGATTGCGCCGGCCACGGCAATGAAGGCCCCCGAGACCGCGAACAAGATGATCCTGGCGCGAGCGGTGTCGACGCCGACATGACGCGCCACGGCCTCGTCATTGCCGATGATGCGCAACGCCAGGCCCAGCCGGGACCTGTTGATGAGCCACCCGGTCATGAACACGACCACCGTCAGCGCAAGCAGCATCCAGTAGAGATGCGCCTCGGTGAGATCGGTGAAGACGTATAACCCGATCGTGCCGCCGAAATTGGTTTGTACCCAGGTCACGATCTGGCCCATGAGTTCGGCAAGGCCTAGCGTGAAGATCACGAAATAGACGCCTGAGAGCCTGAGGGTCGCCAATCCGACCAATATGGCCAGCAAGGCGCTGGCTGCGACAGCGATGAGGATGAGCGCCGGGAAAGGCAGGACGTCGATGAAGATCGCGACCGAATAGGTTCCGACGCCGAAGAAGGCGGCGCTCGCCAACGAGACCAGGTGCGTGGGCCCGGAAAAGAGTGCCCAGGCCGTGCATATCGCCGCATAGAGCATGATGTTCACGCTGACCGACAGCCAGAACCCCTCGGTGACCAAGGGAAGAAAGGCCAGCACAGCCGCGCCGCCAAGGCCGGCACCAACAGCCAGAAGTTCATTGCGCGGAATGTTCATCACGCCGGCCGCTTTCCGAAGATGCCCTGCGGCCGGAACAGCAGAACGAGGATGAAAAGGGCGTAGTTGGCCGCCAGCGTCAGCCCCGGGTCCAGCAGGCTGGCGACGAGCGTCTCGGTCAGGCCAAGCACGAGGGCGGCGAGAACCGCGCCACGAATGTCGCCGACACCGCCCATGATCACGATGATCAGCGCCTTCATGGTGAACAGCACGCCCATCGACGTGTTGAACGTGTAGAAGGTCGACAGCAGCGTGCCGGCGCAGGCCGTGATCGAGCCTCCCAGGGCAAAAGCGAAGGCCGCCGTCCGGCGCACATCGATCGCCACGAGCCTTGCGGCGCGCGGATCGACGGCGACGGCGCGAACGGCCGTGCCGCGGTCGGTGTGGTAGAGGAAGACGTAGAGAGCGGCGGCGATGACGGCCGCGGCGACAAAGGCCACGACGCGGTTGAGGCCGAACGAGTCGCCCATGATCGAGAAGGGCTGGGCGAGGAACTCATAGTTGAAATAGGACCCGCCGAAGGCCTGCAGCATCAGCCCCTGGAACAGGAACAGCAGTCCGAAAGTCGCCAGGATCGAATCGACCTCGAGCATGCCTCGGTTCTTGGCCCGCTTCACCAGAGGCTGCATCAGCCAGGCATAGATCAGCCAGTTGACGACGAAAGCGCCGGGGCCGATCACCAGCAGGCCAAGAAGCGGATTGATGGCGTAGCCCGTATACAGCCAGAAGGTGACGAAGCACGCGGCGACGAGCGTCTCGCCATTGGCGAGGTTCATTATGCGCGCCACGCCGTACTGCAGCGTGAGCCCGAGGGCGATGAGCGTATAGGTGCCCCCAAGGAGCAGGCCTGTCAGCAGGATGAGCATTGGTATTCTCGCAGTGAGGGCCTGGCGCCACGAGGACGCCGAGGCTCCTGGGAGGATCGGATCAGTTGCTGGGCCAGACGGGCTTGATCACTGGCTGCTGCGCGCCCTGGAGGTTCCCGGTCGCCCTGACGCCATGAACGACGCCATCGCTCCACTGGCCCACCGTCCAGTTGTTGTTGTTGATGTTATTGTCGAAGTGGACATCGCCGATGACGGTCTTGAAGGTGCCCGACTGGATTTCCTTGTTGAGCGCTTCCTTATCCAGGCTGCCGACGTGCTCGACGGCCTGTTGCAGGATCTCCAGGCTGGCATAAGCCACCGGGCTCGCCCACCAATCGGCTTCCTGACCCGTCACCTCGAGGTGCTCCTTGCGATAGGCCTGGAAGACGGGATCGCTGGCATTGACACCGCCCATGATCAGGACCCCGTTGCCAGCGGCGCCAAAGCGCTTTCCGTAGGCGTCGAGATTGCCGCCGACGCTGACGAAGAACGCCTTGACGTTGAACTTCTGCAACTGCGCCTGCTCGGTGAGAGCGAAGCTGTCCGGCGGGTAGGAGTAGGCGACGAAGGCATCGGGGTTCGCCGCCTTGGCGCTTGCTATCACGGGAGCGACGTCCTGGTTGCCGAGCGGATAGGAGCTTTCGTAGACGATATCGAAACCGGCCTGCTTGAGCGCCGGCTTGCCGGTCTTGATCATCTCGAGGCCGAAGGCATCGGAGACGTTGACCACCGCGACCCGATTGCCGATCTTGCCGGCGTCGCGCAGATCCTTGAGCGTGCCGACGATGCCGTCGGCGATGCCCTGTGCCGGACCGAGCAGCCAGAACGTGTTCGGCCAACGCTTGACGAATTGGTCGAGATCGTTGGCATTGCCGGTGGAGACGATCTGCGGGTAGGCATATTTCGCGATCAGCGGAGCGGTCGCGAGATTGAGGCCTGTCGAATATGGCGGGATGATCAGGTCGACCTGGTCCTGGGTGGCGAGACGCTGAATGTTCTTGACCGCCTCTTCCGGCGACGACTTGTCGTCATACTCGACGATCTCGATCGGCCGCATCTGATCGCCGACCTTGAGGCCGCCGGCCTTGTTCACCTTCTCCGCCCACAGCTTGATGTTCGGCCAAAGGACACCTGACGCGCCGCCCGAGAGCGGCCCGGTCTTGGATGCACTGACGCCGATCCTGACCGGCTCCTGCGCCAAGGCGGCGCCGAACGTGCCGGCCACCAAAGCCGCCGAAAGCATGAGTACGTTGAAACTGCGTCGCAACATCGATTCCTCCCAGTTCTGATTGCAGGGGGCGCCCCCTCGCCTCGCGTCCCGCGAGAACGAGTTGATCGCCCGATCCTCTAGCGAATTGCTTAGGCCATTTTCCTCCGATGATCCAGCTAATTTCGTAATATCTAATATTTTCGTTATTTTTGCGGGCGACGCCCGACCCGAGGCGACTTGGCCGGAGCACGAGGCTGCGCCCGTCCAAAACCGCTTCCGCCTCACCCCACCAAGATACCAAATGGTATTCAGATACTAATAAGAATGTCAACATTAAAAATCTGCCGGTGCGTCCCTACTCCCCTCCGGGTCGGCCTCATTTCGAGCTCGCCAGGGCCTCGAGCGCCAGCGCCGGATCCGCTACCTGAGCAGGGTCGAGGCTGGCCGACACGGCAAGGAGGCGCTTTCCGATCAGATAGTCGCGCGGCGCATTCAGCCCGTCGACGGCGACGAACTGCCCCTCGCGGTAGTACCAGTGCGACCGTCCTGGGCCCGCCCCCTGCCTGACAACCACCGTATCGCCCGTTCTGGACAGGCCGGCGATCTGCAGCTTGAGATCGAACTGATCCGACCAGAACCACGGCTTCGGCTTGTAGGGCTGGCGCGCGCCCATAATGTTGCGGGCGACCAGGTCGGCGCTGTCGATGGCGTTGCCGACGCTTTCCATCCGCAGCGATCCTCCCGGCAAGGAGAAGTTGGCGCAGTCGCCGGCAGCCCAGATGAACGGATCACCCGTGCGCCCGTACGCGTCGGCAGCGATACCGTTGTCGATAGCGAAACCCGCCTCTGCAGCCAGCGTCGTTTGCGGCATGCCGCCGATTCCCGCCACGACGACGTCGGCGGCGATGATCGTGCCGTCGCCGAGCCTGGCGCCAGTAACGCGATCAGCGCCGAGCAACTCGCTCACCGCCCTGCCGAGATGGAACGTCACGCCCCTGGACCGGTGAAGGTCTTCCACAGCCCTCGCCGTTTCCGCCGAAGCCACCCGTGCGAGCGGCCGATCGGTGGCTTCCACGACATCCACTGTCATGCCGAGCCCACGCGCGACGGCGGCGATCTCGAGGCCGATATACCCACCGCCGATGACAAGGAGCTTGCCACGCGTTTCGAGCGCAGGCCGCAATGCATCGATGTCGGCGAGCGTGCGGATAGTGAAGATGCCCGCAAGGCCGCGCGAAATCGCCTGCGGAAGCTTTCGGGCGGTCGCTCCGGTTGCGAGCACGAGACGGTCGTAGGCAAGCATGCCGCCATCGGCGAGGCATACGCGCCGCCGGCCGCGGTCGATGGATGCGACGCGCGTTCCCAGTCGCAACGCGATCCGGTTCTTTGCGTACCAGTCCTCCGCTTTCAGCTTCAACCGGTCCCGCTCGAGTTCGCCAAGAAGATAGGCCTTCGACAGCGGAGGACGCTGGTAGGGAGCATCGGCCTCGTCCCCGATCAGGGTGAGCGACCCAACAAAACCGTTCGCCCGCAGCTTCTCGGCCGTCGACAGGCCGGCCTGTCCGGCGCCGACGATCACGATGCTGCTTTCGTTGCCGGGTACGGCGGTGGCGGGATGGTCGACGTCGTGGAGCATGGCCAGCCGCAACCGCTAGGCGGCCGGAATGCGGACGGAAACGTTGTCCAGCGCGTCGATCACCTTGATCTGGCAGCTCAACCGGCTTCCAGGTTCACGCGGTGCTTCGGCGAAGTCCAGCATGTCGTTTTCATGTTCGCTGATGGGTCCGAGCCTCGACATGATGTTCTCGGGAAGCACGACATGACATGTGGCGCAGGCCGCCGAGCCGTTGCATTCGGCGATGATGCCCGGAACGCTGTTTTCAAGCGCGGTTTCCATCAAGGTGCGGCCGCTCTGGGCCTCGACGGCGAGCTCGGCGCCGTCGGCGAGGAGGAACCTGATCTTCGGCATGAAACTCTCCTCAAGCGTCCCAGACAACGGGCATGTGCGTCGGGCCACGAAACACCCAGCCCCGGATGCGGACGTGGTCCGGATTCTTGAGCCTGAGATTGCGCAGCCGCTCGAACACCGTCGGCACGGCGATCTGGCTTACCAGCGCGCGCGACACCCATGTCCCGGCGCAGAAATGCGATCCGGCGCCAAACGCCAGGTGGGACTTCTTCTCCCGGAACACATTGAATTTCTCCGGATCGCTGAAACGGCTGTTATCGTGGTTGGCGGCGCCGACGCATAGACCGACCTGCTCGCCCTTGCGGACCAGCGTCCCCGAGATCTCCGTGTCGCGGGTCAAGCGGCGCGGATACATGCCGATCGGCGAAATCCAGCGCACCGCTTCTTCGAACGCCTGCCCCCAAAGCGAAGGCTCGGCGCGAATGCGCGCGAGCTGGTCCGGGTTCTGCAGCAGGCCAAGGATCAGCGTAAGGATCGAGTCGCGGGTCTCGTTCAGCCCGCCCCCGATCGCGACCTTGATGTTGGCGTAGATCTGCTCGACGGTCTGCGGAGGATCGGCCTGGAGCATCGAAGACAGCATCGAAGGATTTGGATTGTCCCGATGATGGGGAAGCATCCTGTCGACGGCGCTCTCGACGCCGCTGGCTGCTTCCCTCGCCTTGCGAGCGATCTCCGGGTTGTGGGAGTAGTTGCCGGAACCGTCGATCAGCGACTGCGACCACAGTGCCATCGTGCGCCAGTCGACGCCGTCGAAACCCAATATGTCGGCCAGTGCTCGTGCCGCGATCGGCGCTGCGAGTTCCTCGAAAAGTTCGGCCTCGCCCCGGTGCTCGATCTGCGAAATAACGTCGTCGCAAATGGCCCGCATGGGGTCGGCCCAGCACCGCTTGACGACGCCAGGCCGCAGGCTCGGATCCATCGCCGCCCTTTCGCGGGCATGATCGTCGCCGTCCTTGCGCATCAGGTTCGGCCCGATCACCGTGTTCAGCAGCGACTGCGGATTGATGGAGGAAAACGTCTCGGGGTCGCGTTCGATGGCCATGATGTCGTCGAAGCGCGTGACCATCATGATGTTGGCCGCCTCGACCTTGACGACCGGCCCGAGGTCGCGGACGCGCTTGAAGACCGGATACGGGTTGGCAAGCAGGTCTTCGAACGCAACGTCGTCGACCACTTTCACGGCTTCGCTCATGATTTCCTCCTGTCGGGGAACGGCGTACGAAATCCACGTGTATTCAGCAATGCGATGAGTTAGATAGAGGTCATCGAAAATTTGCATGAGGAGGATAGCAATGCTGCCCGACGAGCTTGCCAGTGTGGACCTCGCGGCCCTGCAGACGCTTGTTGCTGTCCAGGACCGCGCCTCGTTTTCGGACGCCTCCCAGCTTCTCGGCGTCAACCAGTCCACCATAAGCTACGCCATCAAGAGGCTGCGAAAGGCCTTCAACGATCCGCTGTTTGTCCGCCAAGGCAATTCGATCGTGGCAACCGATAAGGGCGAACAGCTGGCCCAGCAGGCACGCGGCATCCTTGAGCAGATGGCGGCGCTTTCTTCGCCGTCGGGTTTTGATCCAGCCACGGCCGAGGGAAGCGTGACGGTGTCCTGCAACCATCATGAGCGGATGTTTCTCATTCCGGACTTTCTGCGGCGCGCGCAGAAGGAGGCGCCGCAGGCGACGATCCACATTTTCGAGTCCGCCGTCGACGGCAAGCAGCAGTTGAAGGAGAACACCTGCGATATCGTGCTTGGCCCGGTCTCGATCCTCGGGGACATCTACTACCGTAGGAAGATGTTTTCGGATCACTATGCGTGCGTCATGGACCCGGCGCACGAACTCACGCGCGGAGCACTGACGCTTGAGCGCTATTGCGCCTCGCGGCATGTCGCGGTCACCCATAACGGGCGCTGGGAGGCTCTCTATTTCGCGGCGCTGCGCGCCAGGGGCATCGAGTTGGAGCCGGACGTCACCGTCTCCAGCCATGACATACTGGAACGCCTGATACCGGCCTCCGAATTGGTAGCGACGATACCGTATCGACTGGCGCGTCGCCTTTCGGACAGGCTCACTTTGCGCCCGTTCCCGATGGACGTCTTCATCCAGGTCGACATGTACTGGACCGAGCGCACGCACCATTCCGGCCTGCACCGCTGGGCCCGCCAGATCCTGGCCGAGGTCGCCGAGAAGAATCTCGGCGACGGGGACCCGCACACAGCAAGACGAGATGACCGCCTGACGGGCGGACAGTAAGCCTGGGCAGACGAAGCCGGTGCCGCGCAAGCGGAGCGCACTTTGCGATCGGCCCGGGAGCGACAACGCCTAGACCGTGGTCGCTCCGAGCATCACGACCGAGATCGTCACCGGCTCGGCGAAGGGATTGCGCCAGGCATGGCGCGCGCCCTGCTGCACCACCGTATCGCCCTGTGCCAGCTCGACGGTCTTGCCGTCGTCAAGCTCGAGGACAAGCCGGCCCTTGACGACGGTGACATAGTCGACCGTCGGCGTCTGGTGCATGCCGGGATTGTCCATCTCGAAGCGCTCGGCGATGCCGGGCGCGGCCTTCAGGTGCTCCGGACCCGCCAGTTCGGGCTTCCAGTCGGGCGACATCATCACGCTGTCCGGCGGAAAGGTGATCATCCAGAACACCGAACCACCGACCGAAGCGAGCATCGTGCTCTCGCTCGCCATCGGGTCGGCACCGTCCCGTTTGGCCAGATCCGGCGTCCCGTCGATCTTCCACTGCGGGGACGAAATCAAACCGGGCGTGTGCTGCAGCGCCACCTCGCGCGGCGAGGAGCCGTCGCTGATGAATACCGATTTTCCTGCTGCGTTCTTTCCGGTGACAACGCGGCGAATGGTCATGTCTTGATCCTCCCAGATAACATAAATACCGTCAGGTATCAGCATACCCAAACGTATGCAATTACGGATGGATCACAAAATTTGAGAACCCGCCATGGCGCTGGGCGATACCCGAAATGGCCTCATTGACCTTGCTCATGGGCGTCGCCTGGGTTTCCAGGAGGTCGAAGCTGACCTTGCCGATCCCGACGAGGTCAGCCATTTCCTGGCCTTCGGACGTCGTCAGCCATGCCGAACCGATAAGACGCTGGTTGCGGTCCATCATCATGTGGACGTCAACGGGAACCGCACCCATCACGGCGCCGATGTCGACGGCGATACCGCCGCGGCGCAGCGCCCTGAGGCCCGCCAGGAAAGGCTCTTGCGGCGTGCCGGGACCGTTGCAGTCGATGAAGGCGTCGACCCCCTCGCCATGCTCCGTCCTGGAACGGGCCCATTCGTCGGGCGATCCGTCGTCAAGCGAATGTGTCTCGATGATGCCGGGCGCCAGCGCTTCGATCTCCTTCAGCAGCTTCCTGTCGCGACCGGTGCCGAGAATCTGCTTGACCCCGAACGACGGGCCGAACACTGCGATCGATATGCCGAGCGTGCCGGAGATGCCATTGACAAGGATCGTGTCACCGGGACCGACCTGCGCTTTCTTCAGAGCGGAATAGCCGGTGCCCATGTAGCCGAGCCGCGCCGCCTGATCGAAGGTCATGTTGTCGGGCAGAGCCACGATCGCCGACGCCGGCGCGGCCATGTACTCGGAAATACCGCCGACCGGGTAGTCCTCGAATGTCTGGAGCGCTTCATGGCTAAAGCCGAAATAACCCTGGAAGGCGTAATGGCGGCAGGAGATCGTGTCGCCGCGCCGGCAATGACGGCAAGAGCCGCAGGAGCGCCCCGGATTGACGTAGACCCGATCGCCGGGCTTCAGACTGTGGACCTGGCTGCCGACCGCCGCGATCTCGCCGGTCGGGTCGAGGCCGAAAATCGCCGGCAGCGGCGGCTGCGGCATGTGGGGAAACCAGGTCGGCCACATCGCCAGGATGTTGGCGAGGTTCGGCACGATGCCGCACGATCTGACGCGAACGAGCACGTCCATCGACCCAAGCTTCGGGACCGGCACTTCCTCGATCCTCAGCTGGCCGCCGATCTCATGCATGCGCGCGGCCTTCATCGTCTGCGGAATTGCTGTCACGTCGATACCTCCCGTTCGCTCAAACCAGCGCATGCCGAGTTTCTCTCGCGCATATGGGCCTCCTCCCGAGGCCAGACCGGTGATCGCATAGATTTTTCGAAATATCAACCTTTTTTCGTAACTTTGTGATGGACTCGCACGACGCCCAGGCAGCGGTCAGACCATTTTCGGCCTGAGTTCGGTTGCTTGTCGCCATTTACGATGGCTTGCCTATTTTCGAAAATCAGGTTTACTCCAAGACGGAAGTGCCTGCTTTTAAGGTACGTCGTAATGGGTGAGCCTTTGAAATTCGCTTCTTTCGTTGAACGCAACGGTGCCGGCTACGGAATGGTTGACGGTGAAATCATCCTGCGGCTGGATTCGGTTCCCCGCGCGCCACCGGATCTCAAAGCCTATCTCGATAGCCGGTTTCCCGACCTCACGCCCGATGAACGCGATCTCGAAGCCTTGCCGCTGGCTGAGGTCAGCCTGCTGCCGCCAATTCCCAACCCAGGCAAGATCTTCTGCGTCGCCACCAACTTCCACGAGGATGACAAGCCGGCGCCACAGTTCCCGCTGCTGTTCATGCGCCACGCGCAAGCACAGACCGGCCATGGAGGCGCGATCCGGAAGCCGGCGGTTTCCGACAAGCTGGATTTCGAGGGTGAGTTGGCGGTGATCATCGGCCGCCGCGCACACAAGATCGTGCGCGGCGAAGCAATGGGCTACGTCGCCGGCTATTCATGCTTTAACGAGGGGAGTGTGCGCGACTGGCAGAAGCACTCGAGCCAGTTCACGCCCGGAAAAAACTTCTACCACAGCGGCGCGTTTGGTCCCTGGATGGTCTGTACGCGCGAGATTCCGGACCCGGCACGCCTCGTTCTGGAGAGCCGGGTCAATGGCGTGAGCAAGCAGTCGATCGCGATCGACCGGATGATCTTCGATATCCCCTGGCTGATCTCCTACATCTCGACATTCGCCCCGCTCGACCCTGGCGACGTCATCGTTTCAGGCACGCCATCAGGCTTCGGCGCAAGCCGCAATCCGCCTGAATTCCTTTTCCCTGGCGACGAGGTCGAGATCGAGATCCAGGGCATTGGAACGCTGCGAAACACCGTGATCTCGGATCAGTCGTCCTGACATTTCGTAATAATATCTTTTTTTCGAAATTTGTTGCCGTGGCGCTGAGTTTGATCTAAGGAGATCGCCAGGACCACGCTGCGGCCATAGGAAGGAGACTGGTGATGCACCTGGTGTTTGGGGTCGGTCACATAAAGCTGAATGTCCGTGACGTAGACGCCGTGATCCACGACTCGACGGAGATTCTCGGCCTGCGGGTCACCAAGCAGGCGGCGGGCGAGACATGGCTGAGCTCGAACGGCCGCGAAGCAGAACTCGTGCTTCTCCATTCCGAGGAGAATTCCTGCCACACGATCGGGCTCGAAGCGCTGACCGAGGAGGCTGTCGCGGAAGCCGCCTCGCGTGTCGACGGCGCCGGCTGCCGGATCCTCTCGCGCGAACCCAGCCTGGTGTGCTGCGATGCCGGCGTCACCTTCGCGACGCCGGACGGTCTGCGCTTCGAGGTACACACCCCGGCGCGCGACGACATGTACAATCCGCGCTACCCGACCAACGGCATCAAGCCGCGGCGGCTCGACCACATCAATCTCATCACGCCCGACCCGGTCGCCACGAGGCAGCAGCTCTCCGAAATCTGCGGCATGCGGCTCACCGAGCGCATGGTCAACGAGGCTCTGAGCTGGATGCATGGCGGCAACCGCCAGCACCACATTCTGGGTCTGGTGAAGGGTCCGGTCGGGCTTCACCACTACTCTTTCGAATTCAGCCACTTCAGCGACTATTGCCGGCTTGGCGACATTCTCGACGGATTCAACCGCCAGGTCCTTTGGGGGCCGGGCCGCCATCGTCCGGGCGACAACACCTACGCCTATTACCTCGATGCCAGCGGCGCGATGGTCGAGTGCTCCGGCGCCATGCACATGGTCGCCGACGACGCCCACTTCGTACCCAACGTGATCACCAATTTGGAGCGCCCGGGAAACGTCCGCCAGATGAATGTCTGGGGTTCTCCCGCCCCCCAGGAATGGCGCGAGCACCATTTTCCATTCGCCGGGATCGACTGATCCGGAGGGCTCGGCGGCAGACCACACAGGCAAGCAAGGCGAAGCAGCTCGGGGCGCTGCTTCGGATAGGAGATAGTTTATGCAGGAAAAACTGACGTTCGAATCCGACGGCCTGAAATTGTCGGCGGTTCTGCACATTCCCGACAGCCACCGTCCCGGACAGAAGCTGCCGGCATTCATTGTCTGCCACGGCTTCGTCGGTTCCAAGGACGAGTCGCACGCCCAGATCCAGGCGGAGATGATGGAGACGTTCGGCTATGCCGCGCTGCGCTTCGACTTCCGCTGCTGCGGCGAGAGCGAGGGCGAGCGCGCTCAGGTGCGCTGCTTCGATCAGGTCGCCGACGCAAAGAACGCGCTGACCTTTCTTGCCAAGCGCCCCGAGATCGACCCGAAGCGAATCGGCATCACCGGCCACAGCTTCGGCGCCGCGGTTTCGGTCTATACGGCCGGCGTCGATGAGCGGTTCGCGTGCGTCATCTCCTCATGCGGCTGGGGTCACGGCGAGCGGAAGTTCCGCGGCCAGCACCCAACGCCGGAGGCCTGGGAGCGCTTCATGGGCCTGCTCGAGAAGGGACGCGAGCATAAGCGCGCAACGGGCGAAAGCCTGTGGATCTCAAGGTTCGACGCGGTGCCGATCCCGGAAAAATTGCGCACGAACCTGTCGCCCAAGGCGATCATGGAAATCCCGACCGAGACGGCATGGAGCATGATGAACTTCAGGGCGGAGGACGTGGTTGCCGACATAGCGCCCCGGCCTGCCCTGTTCTTCCACACCGCCGACGACATCATCACGCCGACCGAGCAGTCCATCCGCCTGTTCGAGAAGGCCGGGCAGCCGGCCGAGCTGATGCTGATTTCGGGCACCGCCCACTTCCCGCTCGCACCGGAGGACGCGCCGCGCACCAAGATGATGCTCAAGGTCTGGCTCGACAAATTCTTCCCGGCAACGCCGACAGTTTGAGGTCGATGCGGCCAGACAAGGAGACATTCGGCATGCCCGTCGCCCAGGAAAACGAACTGACCGATTTTGCGACCGCGCTGCTCAATGCTGCCGGCTATACGCCGGACGAGGCGGCACAAACCGCGCGGCTGCTGGTGTGGGCCAATATGCGTGGCGCGGATTCGCACGGTGTTCTCAGGATCCCGCGCTACGTCGAGATGATCGAAACCGCTGTCGTGTGCGCCGGTCAACAGCCGACGCTGATCCGGGAGTTCGGGGCGACCTGCGTCTTCGACTATGGAAAGGGGCCGGGCGCGGTCGCCATGATGCACGCGGCAGGCAAAGCCGCCGATCTGGCGGAAGCGTTCGGCATCGGCTGGTGCGGCGCCCGCGATGTATCCCATGCCGGCGCGATCGGCTATTTCACCACCAAATTGGCCGAACGCGGGCTCATCGGCATCGCCATGACCGCATCGAGACCGCTCATGAGCTATTTTGGCGCAAAGGGCGAGGCGCTGTCGACCAATCCGCTGTCGATCGCCGTGCCGCGGCCCGATGGCGCCGATCCGATCGTGCTCGACATGTCTACCGCCGCCGTTGCGCTCGGCAAGATCATGGCGGCGAAGGATTCGGGCAACCCAATCCCAAAGGGTTGGGCCATCGACGCCAACGGCATCGAAACGCAGGATCCGCATGCCGTGGCAGCCATACTGCCGATGGCCGGGCCGAAGGGATCCGGTCTGTCGCTGATGATCGAAATTCTGTCGAGCGTGCTGGTGGGCAACGCCGTCATCGCGCCGTTCCTGCGCGGCGACAAGAAAGGCGGCTTCAATGGCCTTGTGCTTGCCATCAATCCGGCGGCCTTCGGCGACATCTCGTCCATTCTCGCCTCGGTGGAAAGCCTCGCCGGCGCGATCCATGCGCTCGATCCGGCGGTCGGCTCCGATGGCGTCAAACTACCCGGCGAACGCGGCTTCCAAACCGGGCGGGAGCGCACCGCCAACGGCATCCCGCTGGCGAAGGGCACGGCCAGAAACCTCGCCGATGCAGCCGTCCGGCTGGGGCTCAAGGTGCCGGCCTTCCTGCAGTGATGGCAAGTGGCAGCCCACACCAAGCCCTCCAACAAAGGACCGAAACCCAGCGGGGGTCTCACTGATGACGCACGATGAGGCGGACGTCGTGGTGGTCGGGCTCGGCCCGGTCGGCATCACCTTGTGCAATCTTCTTGCGGCAGCAGGCGTCAGGGTGGAAGGCATAGACGCCGCTGACGACGTCTATGCACTGCCTCGCGCGATCGGCATGGACCACGAGGTGATGCGGATATTCCAGAACATCGGCGCGGCCGACGCCGTGGCCGCAGCGACGGGGCACTATCGCCCATCGGAATACAGGTCCGCCGACGGAACCCTGTTGCGCCGGTTCGAGTCCCCTGCCGAGCCCTACCCGCTTGCCTGGCCGCCATATCTGACTTTCCTTCAGCCGGATCTCGAAAGGGCTCTGCGCGCCAATGGCAAGAAGTTCCCCCACCTGACGCTGCGCACGGCAACGGAACTCGTCGGCCTTGAGAACCCCGATAGACCGATCCTGACCTTGCACGACAAGGCGAGCGGCGAGCGCACAAGGCGCGCGCCCCGCTATGTCATCGGTTGCGACGGCGCGAACAGCTTCACACGGCGCGGGCTCGGCGTCGCGCTGGAGGACCTCGACTTCGACGAACCCTGGCTCGTGGTGGACATGATACTGGAGGATCAGCACGCGCCATTGCCAGAGACCAACGTCCAGTTCTGCGATCCCGTGAGGCCGCATACGTACGTGTGTGGGCCTGACCAGCTACGCCGCTGGGAGTTCATGATCCTGCCGGATGAACATCCGGCGGAGATCAACCGCCCGGAACGTATCTGGCAATTGCTTTCGCCCTGGCTTCGGCCGGACCAGGCCAGGCTGTGGCGCTCGGCGACCTACAACTTCCACGCCCTTGTTGCGGAGCAGTGGCGCGTGGGCAGCGTCTTTCTAGCCGGCGATGCCTGCCACATGACCCCGCCGTTTCTCGCGCAGGGAATGGTGCAAGGCATCAAGGATGCAGCCAATCTTGCTTGGAAGCTGGCCCGTGCGATCGGCAGCGGATCGGAGCACCTCCTCGGCACCTACCAGGCCGAGCGCAGGCCGTTCATGCGCGAAGTCATCGACATCACCAAGCGGCTTGGACAGTTCATCTGCGAGCTGGATCCGGACAAGGCACAGGCGCGCGATGCCGAGATGGCCGCGGCCCTGCGCGCGGGCCAAGGTGTTCAGATCCGGCAGAACCTCTTTCCGCCCATCCGTCGTGGACTTGTCGCCAGCAACATCGATGGCTCGCCGAGCCCTGGCGCCGGTGAGCCATGTCCTCAACCCTGGATTATCGGGCCTTTCGGCCGGATGCGGCTCGACGATGCGTTGCCACCAGGATTCCAGCTTCTCATCGCCGGACACATGGACCCCTCGCCCACCCTCCTGGACAAGGCGCGGCAGGTGGGCATTGCCGTGCATCGCGTGGCGCAGGAGAAATCCTACCCTTCGCTGCTGGTGGAAGAGGACCGCGTTCTCGTCGACTGGCTGACCGCGAAGGGCGCGCGCGCCGCCCTGGTGCGGCCGGACCATGTGGTCTTCGGTACGGCCGCGGACGCGCGGGGGGCCGAGCAGCTCGTGTGTCAACTCCAGATGATGCTGGTGGCGGCACCCGACAAATGACGTGTGCTTGCGTCGTGCGCCTGGACGGCCTCGACTGCGAGCCGGGACTGGCCGGTGCGTATCGGAAGCGCCTTATTTGCGGGCTGGCTGCTTCATGTGGCGATAGAGGTGGGCCAGATGCATTGAGGTGAGCGTCGCCCGCACCATCTCGCCCGGTGAATCGTCCTTCATGAAGCTGGAGAGGCCGCCATAGATGAGTTCCAGAACGACGCCGCCCACATAGAGTGGTTCGATATCGGAACCGCCATAGGGAAAAAGCTTTGCGGACAGCAGCTTGCCCAGACCTTCCCACTGGTCCTTGAACAGGCGCAGATGCCGCTCTTCCAGTGTGTTGTCGCGGCGGGCGATACGCAACAGGTCGATGGCAAGCGTTCCCCAGCGCTTGTCCTTCGCT
This sequence comes from Mesorhizobium sp. WSM4841, assembly GCF_055811515.1. Classification (NCBI taxonomy): domain Bacteria; kingdom Pseudomonadati; phylum Pseudomonadota; class Alphaproteobacteria; order Hyphomicrobiales; family Phyllobacteriaceae; genus Mesorhizobium; species Mesorhizobium sp. WSM4841. The sequence goes on along the minus strand of NZ_JBVVQC010000007.1, from coordinate 204,444 downwards.
CGCTGGTTGGCCCAATCGCACATCGCATCGATGATCTTTTTCGGGTCGTCGTAGCCGTCAAGCAGGCCGGTGAGTTCGACCACGTCGCCACCGGCATGGCGCTCGAGCAGTTGAAGGAAGATGTCTTCCTTGTTCTCGAAGTTCGAATAGAAGGCGCCCTTCGAATAGCCGGCTTCTTCCGCGATACGTTCAATGGTCGCGCCGGAGTAACCATCGCGAGCCACGACATCGCTCGCCGACAGCAAAAGCTTCTCACGAGTCAGAGCCTGGCTCTGTTCGCGCGTCAGTCGCGCCATTCTCTATCCTTCCAAGCCATTCATCGGGATACCTTTGGTATCCGAATCGGCCGAAGGTTAGAAGGCCGAAACAATACAGGCAAGCGCCCAGAAAATCGGGTATTCGGGACCCATCAGCTGCCAGCGCCAGCGCGGGCCGTTGATCCGCACCACGGCATAGGCCGCTCCCAGCAAGACGGCCACGCCGCACGCCGCAGCCAATCGCGGATAGATGTCGAGCACCATTCCAACGGCGGCAACAAATTCCAGCGCAACCGTCAGCACGATGAAAGGTTTTCCTGGCTTCAGCCCGGCGGCCCCGAACGTCTTCGTCGCCTTTTCGAAGTTCCTGACCTTTCCGATGAGATGCGGGATGAACCAGATCCCGCACAGAATACGCAGGAGATCGATTGGCGTTAGCATGAACTCCGGCACTGATTCCTCCATGTAGAACGTCGATCGGACCGCCCGGCCCGTCCTCCCGTTCCTGATTGCCGTTTGCGGCGACGTTCTCTCAACCAGCGGAGCGAAAGTGTTCGTCGCCAGCCCAACCGGCGCGGCGTTCGCCGGACATTTCCCCAAATGCTGTCGCCCGTGGAAAATGGCTCTTGCGTCACCCAATCCAGATACTGTACGGTATCCACAGTCTAGGAAGAATGTCAACGAGGCATCTCCGCGATCCGGTAAATTGGGAGGAACAGACGATGACGATCATGATGCGGGCGGCACGGCTTCATGCCGTGAACGAGCCGATGCGGGTTGAGGACGTGGCGAAGCCGGTGGCGTCCGGCACGGATGTGGTCGTCGAGGTCAAGGCCTGCGGGATGGTGCCCAATCTCGCCAACGTGCTCAACAACTGGGAAACCTGGTATCCGCATCAGCCGCTGCCGATGAAGCCGGCGATCTTCGGCCTCGACCCCGCGGGCACCGTGCATCAGGTCGGTGAGCAGGTCGTGGCGATCAAGCCCGGCGATCGCGTGTATGTGAATCCGTTGCGCTCCTGCGGCGCGTGTCATCCCTGCGTCAGCGGCCATCAGGCGAAGTGCGAATACTTCACCTTCAACGGCTATTTCGGCTTCAACAGGAACAGCCTCGAAATCTACAAGCGCTATCCGGAAGGCGGCTTCGCCCAGTTCATGCGCGCGCCGCAGAATGCGATCGTCAAGATCCCCGCCAACATGACCTACCCGCAGGCGGCCCGCATGGGTTACCTCGGCACGGCCTATTCCGCGCTCAAGAAGTTCGGCACACCGGCCGGCAGATCGCTGATCATCAATGGCGCGACCGGTACGCTGGGTGTCGGCGCAACTCTCTTCGCACTCGCCATGGGCGTCTCGACGATCTATGCGGTGGCACGTGGCAAACCCCTGCTCGAGCGGCTGAAGCAGCTCGCCCCGAACCGGATCCAGACCTTCTCCAACCAGGACGGCAAGGTCGCCGACTGGGTCTGCTCGCAGACCGGCGGTCTCGGCGCCGACTTCATGCTCGACTGCCTCGGTGCGGTGGCCGACGTCAACGCCATGAAGGACGCCATGATGGGCGTCAAACGCGGCGGCCGCATCGTCAACATCGGCGGCACCGGCAGCGACATGCTGTTCAACACCAAATGGTGGATGGACAATTCGATGGAGCTTCTCGGCTCAGCCTGGCTGACCACGGCCGAGGGCATGGAGATCGCCGATATGGTCCGCTCCGGCGCGATCGATCTTTCGGTGCTGGAGGCGCGGACGTATCCGCTCGAGCAGATCAACGAGGCCATCAATGGCGTCGCCTCCGGTGACGGCGGCTTCACCAACTACGTGCTCGAACCGTAGGAGGGACATCCGGCGGACCTCAAAGTCCGCCGCTTGCCGAAAACCGCGGAACGGCGCAGCGGATCGACGATGCGTCACCTTGTGAGTGAAGAGAACGAAATGATCATCGACTGCCACGGCCACTACACGAGCGAACCGCCCGGGCATCACGCCTTTCGCAAGACGCAGGTCGAGTTCGTCGAAGGGAGGCGCGACGCCATGCCCGCCTATCCCGGCATCGCCGACGACGTGCTAAGGGCGACGATCGAGCAGAACCAGTTGCGCCTGCTGCGCGAGCGAGGCACGGACCTGACCATCCTGTCGCCGCGTGCTTCGGGCATGGGCCACCATATCGGCAGCGCAGAGAACAATGCCGAATGGTCGCGCATCTCCAACGACCTGATTACCCGCATCGTCGACATGTTCCCGGCCAACTTCGCCGGCGTATGCCAACTACCGCAATCGATGAGCGGCGACCTGAAGCCGGTACTTGCCGAGCTCGAACGCTGCGTCGTCGAACTCGGCTTCGTCGGCTGCAACCTCAACCCCGATCCGTCCGGTGGCTTCTGGTCGGCGCCGCCGATACACGATACATATTGGTATCCGCTCTTCGAAAAGATGGTCGAGCTGCAGGTGCCGGCCATGATCCACGTCTCCGGCTCGTGCAGCTCCTGCCTGCATACGACCGGCGCGCACTACATCAACGCGGACACCACCGTGTTCATGCAGCTGATCCAGGGCGACCTGTTCAGCACGTTTCCGGATCTCAAGCTGATCATTCCGCACGGCGGCGGCGCGGCGCCCTACCATTGGGGACGTTATCGCGGCCTGGCGATGATGTTGGACAGACCCGGACTGGCCGAGCACCTGATGCGCAACGTCTTCTTCGACAGCTGCGTCTATCATCAGGCGGGCATCGACACGCTGTTCCGCGTCGTTGGTCCGGCCAACATCCTGTTTGGGTCCGAATTGCTCGGAGCGGTCAAGGCCATCGATCCAGAAACCGGCTTCGCCTTCGACGATACGCGGCGCTACATCGACGCACTTTCGCTCGATGAGGTCGAACGGCACGCCGTGTTCGAAGGCAATGTCCGAAAGGTCTATCCGAGGCTAGATGCGCGGCTGAAGGCGCAAGGGCGCTAGACCAGCCGATGAGCACTGTTCGGGTGCGGCGCCGGATGCCGCACCTCATCATTCCGGGAGAACACTTATGGGCAAAGTCGTCACCAAGTCCGAGCGCACGCCGATCGAGACCTGCGATGCTCTTGGCCAACTTGGCGTGGCCACGGTTCACGAGGCACAGGGGCGGACGGGCCTGCTCGCCGCGCGCCTGCGGCCCATCTATGATGGCGCCAGGATTGGCGGCAACGCGCTGACCTGTGAAGTCGCACCAGGCGACAACTGGATGATCCACGTCGCGCTGGAACAGGCGCGGCCAGGCGACATCCTGGTCGTCACCCCGACCTCGCCTTGCGAGGACGGCTATTTCGGCGACCTGCTGGCCGAATCGGCCAAGGCGCAAGGCATCAGGGGCCTCATCATCGATGCTGGTGTGCGCGATATCTCGACCCTGCGCTCCATGGCCTTCCCGGTCTGGTCGAAGGCGATCAGCGCACAAGGGACGGTCAAGGAGACGCTCGGCAACGTCCAGGTGCCGATCGTCTGCGCCGGCGCCCACATCCGGCCGGGCGACGTCATCGTGGCCGATGATGACGGCGTGTGCGTGGTGCCGCGCGAAACCGCGGGAAGGGTTCTTGAAACCGCCCGCAGGCGCGAGGCGATGGAAGAAGAAAAGCGCAGTCTCTATGCCGCCGGCAAGCTCAGTCTCGATGTCAACGACATGCGCGAGCGCCTGCAGCGCAAAGGCCTCGTCTACGAATAGGCAACCGCATAGCAGGTTCGCCGCCCGCAAGGAAAATCTTGATCCCGCGGGCACGCTCGATCACGCGTGCGCCAAGTCCATTTCAGGACACCGTCGGCCTCGCGCATTGCTGCGCAAGGCCAACGGCTGCCTTAGAATGAACGGCGCTACTGCAGTTAGAATGGCATCGGCGCCGAACACTGGGGAGTCATCGCGTCGCTGATCGAAACCTGCAAGCTCAACAGCGTCGAGCCCCTCGGCTACCTGGCCGATGTCCTCACCAGGATCGTCAACCGTCACCCGAACAGCCAGATCGATGATCTCCTGCCTTGGGCCTATATCCGGGTGCCTGAGCTCAAGGCCGTGGCCTGAAAACAGTGCTTACATTCTGTCCAGGATAACGATCCCGGCACATTCGCCGCCAATATGAAAAAACTTTCCTGTCCCCTTGTCGCCTGTTATTGAACCCTTCAGAATGTTTTTTCCCTCTATCCCCTCGTGAATAAAGGTGAGTGTAATATTTACCGCGCCGTTGCTCGAGACTTTTCCTTTCATTGAGTCGGACGATACGATGCCGTCACTTATTGAAACGTTAGTCGCGATTTCGCGCCAGCCGCAGCTCGCGTTCGTGGCACGTCTGGTTACCTTCCATGTGCCGTCGAAGGCACTTAGAGTCCTACCGAAAAAGCGTTGAGTGATCTCTGATTGATTGAAGGATAGAGCAGCAAGGGTCGCCAACGCGAGCGCTCCAAAGGCACCAATTTGTGTGGAAGGACGACGAAGGAACGCGCGAACCCGCTTCCCAATCCTGGATGCCTGCGATCGTTGACCATCGGCAATTGAATAAACCCGAATGGGTTTCACCATGTTCTTCGCGTAATGCTCGCCGAGCTTGGTGACTGGAAAGCTTATGTGGCCGTCGATCTGCTGCTGCACATTTTCGGAAAGGCAGATTCCCCCCGGATCGGCGAAGGTCTCGAGCCGTGAGGCGACATTGACGCCATTCCCAAGTAGATCGCCGTCTTTTGTTACGACGACATCACCTATGTTGATGCCGACGCGAAACTGCAAACGCTCTCCCGGAGGCACATTCTCGTTGTGCAATCTGTGCGCCTGCTGAATTTCGATGGCGGCCTTTACAGCCTCCACGGGGCTCTGAAATTCAGCGATGACGCTGTCGCCTGCCGTATTGGCGATCCGTCCTCCGCGATTCTCGATGACCCTGTTGAGTTGCGTTCGCAACGCAGATAGTTGAGACAGAGCCCTCTCTTCGTTGCGTTCAACGTGAGCGCTATAGCCGGCGACATCCGCCGCCAGGATCGTCACCAGCTTCCTCTGCCCCATATCGTTCATGGCGAGAGCACGATTCAGATTTCCATGGCCCCGCAAGGAGGGCCGGATGATCGTCAGTTCATGCGGTACACTCTCATGCTTTCCGCACGCATTTCATAGTCAAAGATTATTCTGGGAATATATGCCATGCTTCATGTAGGTGATGGGCATGGAGAAATCGGAAGCTGCCCGCCTTCACCTTTGGTATCGTTCCGGCCGGCTTCAGCAGCGGCTTCCAGGCTGTCCAGACGCTCCCCGAAGGACAAACGCAATCACCCGCCCTGGACCCGTCGCACTCTCATCCCGCGCGAGGTCATTTCATAGTCGAACATTCGCTGCGAATACACGCCATGTTTCAAGTAAAACCGCTTCGCCTGAAACTCGCGGGGTTGCTTCGATGGATCGTAGTAACCGGAAACCTGGGCGGCCCCGTCTAGCATCAGCGTCGCCTTGAAGCCTCCGTTTCCATCGAATTCGACAAGAACGCCGAGACGCTGCTCCGTTCCATCTCGGCGAAGCCGTGCCTTTGACATCTTGTTGTGAAGCGCGCCCCGTATACAGCTCTCACCGGGACCAGTTTTTATATCGCTGGTCAGGCTCATCCTGCCGTCGGACTGAACATAGATAACCAAGGGCGGGGCACAGCCACGACGACCATCATGCACCTGAAAAATTCCGAACCGCTCGTTTGATGCGCTCTTCATCGAAACGCTTGTCTCGAAAAGATAAGCCCCGCGCGATGTAGGCGACAGGTGACCCGTTTCCAGTTCGGCGCGCTGTTTGAATATGCCACCTGGGCAGTGGTTCCTGCTCGTCCTGAACACCCGAGCATCGCCTTTTCTGGCGATCGCCCCTGAATCAGCCCCACATGACACGCGCCAGCTGTTCAAAGCATTCGCATAGCCAATGGATACCGATGACGTCGCGAAAATCACCGTGACCGTCAAAACGACACAAAGTAGAGAGAACACACGCATAAGAGGACGCCCTCCGCCTACTGAGTAGGTCCCTCGCGGGTCAGCGTATTTGACATACGATATAAAAACAAGACTGCGTGTTTCAGTAAGTCCCGGACGCCTTTTCCGGTAAGTCCCGGACACCGTTTTCAGCGCAAACTCTGAAATCGTCATATGTCGAAGCCCTCACAGACTTCGAACATCGCTCCTCACAGCCCGATCCGAAAGGTGGCGTCAGAACACCGCTTACGGTAAACCGTTACCGCTGTCGGATGAAACTCCACAATGCTTTCTGCGGCCGCCATTGCCTGAAGCTCTCGGCCTAGATTCTGCTTTTCGCGCTCGAGGTCCAGCAGCTTCGATTTCATGCTGGTCGTCGCGACACCGTCAGCGATAGCATCGACGATGTTAGCAATCTGCCTGTCGATGCCGGCATGCCGCCTTTCGACTTCCCTTTGCCGTTCGCGGTTCATGGCGTTCAGTCGCTTATGCTCAGCATGATATTCAGCAAGGAAACCCGCAATGGCATCTGGCGCCAGCTTCAGGGCACAGGCGTCGCAGTCCAGCTTGCTGGCGCGATAGCGCTTCTGAATTGATAATCACGACGATGGTAGTCATTCTCGACGATACAAGAGTTGCTGCCATTTATTCGGACAGGAGCTACCGGTTCGATTGAACCGGTAGCGGTGAACGGAAAGGGCACAAACACCCTTCGGCCGCGATTTCGCCAATAGCAATACCGCAGAAACGTGCCACTTTGGCGGAGGATCTGCGCCCTCCGAAGGCACAAAGTTACAGGTTCGAATCCTGTCGGGTGCAGCATTGCCGCAGTTCGCTTGCCGACAACTATTCCTGCTGGAATTGACAGGGCCAATCTTCAGGCCTCGTCAAGCCAGAAGGCAACTCGGTCCGGGCGTCTCCGCAAGCCATGTTGAGCTGCCACTGGGACAGACCTGCCGAATTGGAAAGGTCGACGCCCTCGATACGGGTCAGAAAGAAAAAGGCGCGGTCAAAGTCTATCGGCGCGGTGAACGTCGCTCCTCGGAAGTCCGCCCGTGCGAGATTGGCAAACGAGAAGCGGCTGCCGCTGATATCGGCGTCATGGAACTGCGCACGCCCCAATTCTGCCTTTGTGAAATCAACATTGGTCAGATTGGCGTCCTGGAAATTCGAGCGCTGCATTTCCGCGCTCGCAAACACAGCGCCCTGCGCGTCCATACGGCTGAAGTCGGTCCTGTAGGCCTCGATTCTGTCGAACCGGGCGCCTTTGGCGGTCGAGTCGGCCAGGGAAGCACGCACAAGCGTTGCCTTCTCAAGATTTGCCGCAAGGAGATTGCTGTTCCTGAGGTCGGTCGAAGTGAAATCAACACCGAACAGGTTCGCCCCGCTCAGGTCCTGTCCTTCTAGGATGAGAAGCTTCTTGTCACACTCGTGCCAATTGACGCCAGGCGCCGCGGCTGCGTGGCAATTGGGAGCAGCAGTGGCGTTCTGCCAAGCAAACACACTGCAAACCGCTAGAACCAAGCCGGATGCGCCGTAAGCTCTGGTTCGCCTCAAAGTCATTGTTGCTGGGCCTCTGCTACTCGCCGACACTCAACCTTACCACATCTGCTGACACTCGAGCCACCGTGACCACCGCCGTCACAGTTAGCGCATTTCTCATATTCAAGCTTTGATGTTGATCAACCGATCAACCCGCGCGTAGGGCGCGATTTGCGAGCGCCTCCCCATATCATCGGCGGTGCAGCAGAGATTCATTTGTCACCGGCCAGGCGCATCATTCCGTAGGTATGCTTGACTAAGCCGAGGCCTCCGCTCTGGACGTTTGTCTCGCTAATTGGGAGCCTGCTCGGGTGCTGACCGCCACCGCCGGCGTCCGCTGACGCTGCCGTCCGAAGTCAGGATGTCTAACTAAGGTCGTCGCCCACTTATTTAGACCCGCTGCAGTGCGATAGCGATCCCCTGGCCCACGCCAATGCACATCGTGGCCAAGGCGTACTTCCTCCCAAGGGCGGCAAGTTCGAGAGCTGCGGTTCCAGTTATCCTCGCGCCGCTCATGCCCAGGGGGTGCCCCAAGGCAATGGCGCCACCGTTGGGATTCACGTGGCTTGCGTCCTCAGGGATGCCCAAGTCGCGAAGCACGGCGATGGCCTGACTCCCGAAAGCCTCGTTGAGTTCGATCACCTCGAATTCCGCCGGTGCAATCCCAAGGCGAGCGCAAAGCTTCTTGGTGGCCGGTGCCGGCCCAAAGCCCATAATCCGAGGTGGCACGGCGGCGGCCGCGCCACCCAGTATGCGGGCAATCGGTCTAAGCCCGTAGCGTCTGGCGACCGCCTCCGTCGCGATAATGAGTGCTGCGGCGCCGTCGTTCACGCCCGACGCATTGCCGGCGGTAACGCTCCCCCCAGAGAACAGCGGCTTGAGCTTGGCCAAGGTTTCCATTGTGGTGCCGGCTCGAGGGTGCTCGTCCAGTTCGACGGGAATCGCGTCCCCCTTCTTCTGAGGGACCATTACCGCGACGATTTCCCGGGCAAGCCTCCCGCTCTTTTGCGCGGCGATGGCCTTGTCCTGGCTGCGCACCGCAAAGGCATCCTGCGCCTCGCGCGACACGCCGAAGTCCCGGGCGACGTTCTCACCGGTCTCGGGCATAGAATCCACGCCGTACTGCTCCTTCATCAGAGGGTTGACGAAGCGCCAGCCGATGGTCGTGTCGTAGATCTCGGCATTGCGAGTGAAAGCCGTCTCGGCCTTGGGCAGCACGAACGGGGCTCGGCTCATGGACTCGACGCCGCCGGCGATGACCAACTCCGCCTCACCGGACTTGACCGCGCGAGCGGCGGTGATCACGGCATCCATTCCGGATCCACAGAGGCGATTTATTGTGGTGCCGGGGATGCTCACAGGCAGGCCGGCTAGGAGCGAGCTCATGCGAGCAACGTTCCGGTTGTCCTCGCCGGCTTGATTGGCACATCCGAAAATCACGTCGTCGACTGCGTCCCAATCGACGCCTGCGTTCTCAGCGACCAGTGCCCTGAGAGGAACGGCGCCCAGATCGTCCGCTCGAACCGAGGATAGGACGCCGCCGAAGCGGCCGATGGGCGTGCGCTTGTAGGCGCAGATGAAGGCTTCGCTCATTCCCTAGACCTCCGGAACAATCAGGTCGCCGACCGTGCCGTCGACGAGAAGCTCGGCGCCCGTTACTGCTTGCAGGGCTTCGAGACTGAGCTTGGGAAGTTTCTCGCGCAACACGAAGCGCTGGCTCTCGATGTCCACAACGGCAAGGCTGGTATAGACGCGGCTGACACAGCCAACACCGGTCAGCGGAAAGCTGCAGCGCTTAACCAACTTGGGGCGTCCGTCCTTAGTCACATGGTCGGTGATTACAGCAACGCGCTTGGCGCCATGCACCAGGTCCATGGCACCGCCGACAGCCGGCACGCCCTTCGGGCCAGTCGACCAATTGGCGAGGTCGCCATTCTCAGCAACTTCGTAGGCACCCAGGATGGCGATGTCGAGATGGCCCCCCCGGACCATGGCGAAGCTATCGGCATGGTGGAAGAAAGATGCACCGGGCTTGAGGGTGATTGCCTTCTTGCCGGCGTTGATCAGGTCCCAATCCTCCTCGCCTTCCGCGGGAGATTCCCCGAAATTGAGGACGCCGTTCTCTGTGTGAAAGATCGCTTGCCGGCCGGGTGGCTGGAATTTCGCGACCATCTCAGGAAAGCCGATGCCCAAGTTCACATAAGCGCCGTCGGCAATGTCCTGAGCGGCTCGCCAGGCGATCTGAGCGTTGGTGAGTTTCTCAGTCATGCGTATGCCACCCCAGCCCGCATGAGGGCTTCTTCCTGTTGGGCATCGGCGACTTGCACGACGCGATCGACGAAAATTCCGGGTGTAGCGACCTGCTCCGGGTCGATTCCATCAGGCACAACGATCTTCGAGGCCTGGACGATGGTCACCCGGGCGGCCGCCGCCATCAGCGGCGAGAAGTTCCGCGCCGCGAGGATGCTGCTCGGGATCCAAAGGATGGTCGTCATGCGCAATGTGCGCATACAGAAATACGGGGAGTAACCGAAAAAATCCGAACGAGTTGCCGGCTCCGTCTTCCGCGTCGAGCAGTTCGAGTAGAGCCTCCGGCTGCAGCTGGCGAACGTTGTCCTCTCTCTCAAAACGCGCCTGCAACGCTGCTATCATCGCGTGGTATTTCGCGGCGTATGCGAGCCCAAACAGCCTATACTGCTCGGCCAACAGGAGCAGGATACGCACCGCTCCGGCAAGACGCTCCCCAGAAAACCACTTGGTCTTGGCTTTATGAAGCTCCCGGATTGCTGCTGCTGGCTCCTCACGGTCCAAGAGTGAAATAGCCCTGTCGACGGCCTTCTCAGCTGCGATTACGCTACCCATGCGCTCGCCCACCAGATCGTCGACACGCTCGGCGAGCGCGAGCAACGCTCCATCATCCCCGCGCTGCTTAACGATCTCGACCAGAAAGTCGGCGAACGATTCAACGGGATAGAGGGGGGCCTTCTCAACATTGTCGAGCATGGCATTCCAGAACTCTATCGCGGCCGAGAAGTTGGGCGCGGCGCCGGGCCCCCGTGGCGTGTGTTCCAAAAGGCTTAGCACATGAAGGAGGCCAGCTCGACGACCCGGACCGGCAGCTTCCTCCAAGCCGGCGCGAACGACTTCGGCAAGCTTTCGCCGATAGACGTACAGGTCGGCCTCGTCGGCGCGGAATTGTCCCAGCCAGTATCCACCAAAGCCATAGGTCAATAGCGTCGATGCACTGGTTAGGTCACCAATGCTCGGGTGATGTTCCACGTCGGCGAAGTTGCGGTAAATGTCTGGTCATCGACTAACTTCGGCGCAAAGCAGCCATGCCGCCGTCGCGTGTGAGACTCTGCTTCGGGTCACAAGCAGAACAGCAGCCCCCTACGGCTCGTCCCTCTCATCGCGCAACACAACGCGGCGGTTCTGCGACCTGCACGCGGTGTCGGGGAGTATGTTGCAACATAATGATTTGCTTCGGCCAGCAGACGAACTAGGCCATCACGCAGTTCCCCGGAACAGATCCTCTCGAAGCGTGTTGCGCCAGCTCCAAGCTGAATTGGAGCACAACCATGAAGCCCGAAGACGCTACCTACCCTCCTCTTGATGTCGCCAAGCCTGTCGCCCCTGGGATCTGGATCGTCGACAGCGGACCGCTGAGCGTGATGGGCATTCCAGTCCCGGTGCGCATGACGGTTATCCAGCTCGGGAATGGCGGTCTCCTGCTGCATTCACCAACACGGTTCGCTTTTGAGCTGAGAAAGCAGCTCGAGCAGATTGGTCCGATAGTGCATCTGGTTGCGCCAAACAGTGCACACTGGACCTTCCTCAAGGAGTGGCAGAACCATGTGCAGGGAGCGCCGACTTGGGCCGTTCCAGGCTTGCGCCATCGGGCACAGGTCCGCCGGGCTGGCGTCAGGATCGACCACGATCTGGCCGCAGCGGCGCCGGAAGCCTGGTCGAAAGATCTCGATCAGGTTCTCGTTCCAGGAGCCGGTGGGTTCACCGAAGTCGCGTTCTATCATAAGAACAGCCGAACTATGGTGCTTACGGATCTAGTTCTGAATCTCGAGCCGGAAAAGCTGCCGTTCATCATCAGGCCGGCGGCGCGCCTCTTAGGCGTCACGGCACCTGTGGGGAAGGCCCCCATTTACCTGCGGATGATCATCAAACGGAAGCATGAGCAGGCGAAGGCGGCCGCGGAGCGCCTCGTGGCTTTTCAGCCAAAGCGCGTGATCTTCAGCCATGGCCGGTGGTTCCACAAGGATGGGACGACATTACTTCGCCAGTCGCTGGCCTGGCTTCTCTGAGGGCGGCCGCAGAGAAGATTGTCAGCAGGAAGTAGCCATCAACTCCCGTTGCCGTTCCCATTCGACGGGCAAACCCCTGACGAGCGCCTGGAGCTGAACCCCCATGGACTGCCGTCCGTCGAGTATGGCTTCGACCAGGTCGGGCGCGAGCAGCGTCAACTGGAGCACGTGGGATACGAAGGAGCGGTCAAGCCTTTCGGCCGCGGCAAGTTCGATCACTGTGGCGAACTCGCCTGTTTCCAGCATGTGTTTCCACCGGAACGCCCGCGCCAGCGCCCGGATCAGAGTGTTGTCTATGCGTGGCCGTGCTGGGGTCCATTGCTGTCCGCCGGCGGGCGAGATGATGATCTTGCGGCCACCACGCTTGCGCAGGGTCAGCGGCAGATGGACGGTGAGCGATCTACTGTCAAGCCTATGGCCGCTGGGTGGAGTCCGAGAAGAAGCTGAAGGATACCCCTGCCCTGCTCAGGACGCCAGCCGGCTACGTGCAGCCCTCGCCCTGGCTTGCCATCTCCAACAAGAATGTCGAGCTGATGCACAAGTTCATGAGCGAGCTCGGCCTCTCGCCCGTGTCACGCAGTCGGGTCGCAACGACGCACAGCATGGGACCCAGGCCATGGGAGTTCACCGGCCAGGAAGACGACGAACTCTTTTCGTGAAACCCTGCGTCGCTAAGCACTGCTGCATCGAGCCGTCCATGCCAACGGCTAGCCAAGCAAAATGGTCGTCGCTTCAACAGGCGCCATAATCAAGTATAGTGCCAAAGCGATCGCAGACGGAGGAGGAACGGAGCAAATGTCCGTCGACGCCGGACCGAGAAAAGTGGACGCCGAATATGCGATTGAGTACCTCCAGGAGCATCCGGAAGCCGGGCTTTGCTGCGAGGATCGGCGCTGGTGGATTACGCCAAATGCAAACGAGACCGATCAGCAGGTCCTGCTTCTTGATGTGGTTGAGGCTGAGCGGCTCAAAGATGATCCTCGCCTTCGACTCGTGTCCGGAATCGCTCATGCGGGCCGGTCGCTCTGGGTTGTTCGGAGAATGACATAACTACCTGCCACTCGAACGTTGAAGGAACCGGGTCGGGCTTAGCTTTGTCAGGGGAGCATATTATGCCGGTACCATTCGCGGACCGAAAGGATGCGATTCGCGCGGAGTTAATCAGGCGCGCGACCAGAGGCCTAATGATCACATACGCGGAATTGAGTCGTGCAGTCGGCATTCCGGACATGGGATATTGGAAGCCAGTCCTGGATGAGATCAGCCGGGAGGAGACTTCCAAGGGCTACCGGACATCACCTTTCTTGTTGTGTCGCGAGAGCGCGGACTGACGAGCCAAATAGGCTTTAAGCCGGCGAAACCAGGCTCCCCCAGCCAGGAAAGACGCGCGGTAGAGGCAATTCGGGAGGCCTTCGAATACTACCGCCCTCCGAGAGCATAACCTCGGAAAGCTGCAGCATCGAAGCGGCTCCCGCTATCTGCATTTTCTTGTCGTGATCCAGCGAACTCGAACGGGCGGCGCCTCGCCGCCTACTGCCAGCTACGGTGGAAGCGGCCTCGGCAAAGGCGACCATTCGCAGGGCCGCGGCCATAGCCTGCGCTACGGTCCCGTGTTCCTGTCGAGCGCAAATGCGACCCTCTCGCGCAGCAACTCGGCCATGTCACCATTTAGATGCAGCCGTACCCGGCCGCCACGGGCATCCGTGAGCATCAGCGCCACGCCGTCATCGGTTTCGTTGTCGGCTAACTGAACATCCGCGACCACGAATTCGTGTGTGTTCCTGTTCTGATCTGAACTCATTCTTCGCTCTCCTCTGCTGAAGAACGATGTAGAGCATTAAGCCTGGTGAGCCATGAGCGCTCCCAGGCTCAGGCAGGCCTAACAAACGAAGAGCGCCAGCCGAAGTCCTCCGGCCGGCGCTTAGGCGGCCAAACTGCTTGCCGGTCGAGGCGCAATGACGCGACCAATTTGCGCATGTAGTCGCGCTGGCTGGAAATTTTTTGGTCGAATTTCCGACTATTTGAATTGATCCCTCTGTCCTTCGATATGGATTAACGCTGTAGCCCGACCTTTTCGGCTGCCTCCGCTATCAAGCAAAATCGGGAGAGCATCCGCGCGCTTTCGTGCTTCGGACCTTGCGGCCGAAATGACGCTGGTAAGCTCAACTCGCGTGTTGCCGTCCACGTTGAAGGGTAATCTCAGATCCGACGAAATTAGCTGCTTCTCCAGCCCCCACGGCCTCTCAATCTCGGCCCGAGCGACAAAAGCATGCCGGTCCAACCAGCTATCCAAGACGCATTCGCCGGGGTCGGTGAAGGTATAGCGTCCAGTACTTCCTACCCGGCGCAGCTCGATGCCCAATTCAGCAGCGAGCAAGCAGCCTAACGTGCGGCGCAACGTCGATCCAGCCGCGTCCACCCGCTCGACCAGAAGCTGGACGATGCGGGCCTGCTCGGCCGGGAAGAGCTCATCCCAGAGTGGATCCAACTGGACGAGGGCTTCACGGACCTCAGTTTCAGTGATGTCGGAATCGTCCTTTCGCGTGGCCATCCAGGTCTTTACGATCATCTCGGGCGTTCGAAGCAGCGCCCGAAGCTGGTCGATGACCGCAGCCTCGATCTCGCCTGCCGGCACACGGCGGACCGGGCATGTCTCCGGTCCGAGCTTCTGCACGCTCGTGGTGACGTAGTAGCGGTAGAGCTTTCCCTTCTTGCGGGTATGGACAGGTGTCATGGCGTAGCCGCTCGGAGCAAAGATCAGACCCTTGAGGAGTGCCGGCGTCTGCCTTCGGGTCTGCCCTGCCCGCTTGCTCGGACTCTTCAGCAACGATCGAGCGAACCTTGTCCCAGAGTTCGCGCCCGATGATCGCCTGATGCTCGCCAGGGAAGCTCGCACCCTTGTGGACGGCGTCGCCGATATAGACCCTGTTCGAGAGAAGCTTGTAGAGCAGGCCTTTGTCGAAGGCCTTCCCGTTCTTGCGCCTGAGACCCTCCGCATTCAACGTTCGCGCCAGGATGGTTGCCGAACCTATCAGCAGAAATCGCTCGAAGATCGAGCGCACAATGGCTGCCTCGTCCTCTTGGATCAGAAGCTTACGGTTCTCGACCCGGTAGCCAAATGGGACGTTGCCACCCATCCACATGCCCTTTCGCCTGGATGCAGCGAACTTGTCCCTGATGCGCTCGCCGATGACCTCGCGCTCGAACTGGGCGAAGGAAAGCAGGATGTTCAAGCCTACGTGGACTGGCAATCGCTCTAAACAACCGCGGCGTTCGCACAGCGCGCAATGGCCAATGGCAGGTGTCGAACGTGCGCAACGTTCTCGCGCGGCAATCCCCCTACTCTTTTATAAGCGGGAAATAGCCACCGGCGCGGCCGGAACAAACGGGATCGACGCCGGTTAACTACTATCGAAGGGACCGCAACCGCAAAGGACGCGGGAAAATGTTTGAAATTTATCGCCTCGAAGTGGCCAAGGCCAGACAGGGTGTAAAACGAGCCGAGAACTCTCTGAAGCGCGCGAATGAGTTGCTGGACGAGGACGGTGGCGTCGCCCTTAATCTCGCGTTGTGCGGCCGGATAAGGGCCGAGCAAAGGCGCGTGATCGATGCCAGAGAGCGACTGATGAAGATCGATCCGAACAGCACGGACAACGTGGGCTGAGCTTTCGGAAGGCCGGCCCCAACGAAGCCCTCCGCGAGGGCACGGCCGATTCCCCCCGCCGCTGCTGAAACAACAGCCAGCGCTCGATCTTCGTCTTCCGACGATGATAAGGACATGCAATCAGCCGCACCCGGCCCGCGCGCCCGCCGGACCGCGGAAGGTCCGCGGCCCGGCCTGTCGCTCAGTGTTTGAATTGGGCGACGTTATCCTTGGTAAGGCGCATCACGCCAGTCTCGACTTTTTCCGGCAAGGGGTTGACGCCAGCCGCTTTGTAGTCCGGCACGACCTTCATGCCATCGGTATTCAGCCAATGAAGGAGATGCACGGCGAGAAAAGCTTCGACATAGGATTTTTGAACCACGGCGCCGACGATCGTTCCGTCCTCTATGTAGGGAAGCATGTCGTCGTTCCGGTCCATCGCGACGATCTTGACCTGGCCTTGGCGACCGGTCTCATGCACCGCGATGGCAGCACCTTTGCCGCTGTCGCCGTCGGTGCCGCCGATACCGACCACGTCAGGATGAGCGAGGAGTGACTGGCTGTAGGCCGTGGGGGCATAAGACGGGTCCGCTTTGTCGTTGACCACGTCGACTACTTCGATTTCGGACGCGGATTCCTTGAAGTAGGCCTTGTAGCCTTCGACCCGCTCCAGAACCGAAGGCGCGGGGAACGAACCGAGGATCACCTTGCCTTTGCCGCCGATCGCCTCGGCAAGCATCTTGCCCCCGACCTTGCCGGCTTCGAGGTTCGAGATGCCGAGATACACGGCGCGCTTGGTGCCCGGCGCGTCGCCGATGATCATGGCGACCGGAATTCCTGCATCGACGGCGCGGTCGATGCCGGCCGCAAGCGAGGCGGCGTCGCCAGGAAAGATCAGGAGGCCGGCCGGCTTCCGCGCGATCAGCTCATCGAGTTGCCGCGCCTGGGCGACGGTGTCGAAGTCGAGCGGGCCGGTGAAGCTCGTCTTGATGTTCAGCGATCTAGCGGCGTCTTCGAGAGCTTTGCGGTGGTCGACCCAGAACGGCACCTGCGTGACGATGGAGAGAAACACGTATTCCATGCCCTCGCTCTGGGCGAGCGCTTCATCGCTGAATTGGGGTACGAGGCCGAGCCCCGTCCCGGCGAGGCCAATGCCGCCGAGCTTCATCAGGCTGCGGCGGTCGAGATCGAGTGTCGTCATCACTTTCCTCCCTTCTTCGATTGGAGCCCAATGGGCCCTTGGCTTACCCGTCGCCGCGGCGCACCAGCATGTCGAGCGCAACGGCCAGGACAAGAACGGCGCCGGTGACGATCATCTGCCAGTAGATCGACACGGCGAGCATGGTCATGGCGTTGTTGATCAAGGCGACGAAGATGACGCCGAGAAACGCGCCCAGGACGGTGCCCTCCCCGCCGCGCAGACTTGCGCCGCCGATCACGGCGGCTGCGAGCACCTGCAATTCGAGCGCGTTGCCGGCTGTAGGCGTACCGCTCATCAGCCGCGAGGCGAGGAGGACGCCGGCAAGCGCGGCGAGCAGTCCGCTCAGCATGTAGGCGAGTGTGCGGACGCGATTGACGGCCAAACCCGAGAGACGCGCCGCCTTCTCGTTCGAGCCGATGTAGTAGAGTTGCCGGAAGAAGCTTCCATGCCGCATGGCGAGGTCAAAGACGACCACCAGTGCGAGCGCGACCCAAAGAAGAAACGGCAGGCCGAGAATCTCGGCGCGGCCGGCCCACCCGAAGGCCGGCGGTAGATTGCTGAGCGAGAATCCTTCGGTCAGCACCAAGGCGATCCCGCGGGCGATCGACATCGAGCCGAGAGTGGCGACCAGGGGATTGACACCGATCCTGGTGACGACGATGCCGTTGGCAAGGCCGATGATGACGCCAAGAGCAAGCGCACCAAGAATCGCCAGCGGGATGGAGGCGCCGCTTAACAGAAGAAGCGCCGTCACGGTACTCGCTAGCGCCAGCACGGAGCCGACCGAGAGATCGAATCCACCAGAGACCAGGAGCACCGTCATGCCCACAGCGATGATCACGGTCGGCGCCATGCCGATGGCTATCGCACGGAAGTTCGCCAGCGACAGGAAGACCGGCGAAGCCAGCGACATTCCGACGATGATCGCAACGATAAGAACCAGTAGCGTCAACTCGCGCGTCTCGACGAAGCGCCGAAGGACACGGCTGCCGAAACGCGAAGGCCACCGACCGACCTCGTCGACGCTCATGCCGCCTCCCCTTCGCGCTTGTGACCGATGCCGGAGGCAAGAGCCATTACACTCTCTTCCGTTGCCAAACGTGTCGGGAGATCGCCGACGATCTGTCCCTCTCGCATGACGACGATCCGATCGGAGATGGTGAAGAGCTCCGGGAGGTCAGAGGAGATCAAGAGAATCGCCTTACCGGCAGCAGCGAGGCGGCGGATTTCCTTGTGGATCTCCCTTTTCGCTTCGACGTCGACGCCCTTGGTCGGCTCGTCAATCACGACGATCGCCGGGTCGCTCGCAAGCCACTTCGACAGCATCAGTTTCTGCTGGTTGCCGCCGCTGAGTTTTCCAGCCGCCGCCGCAAGGCTCGGCACTCGTATCCGGAAGCGTTCGACCGCCCTACCCGCCGCCGCCGTCGCCGCCGCCCTCTCAATCCAACCGAGCCGCGCAAAGCGGCGAAGCTCAGTCACGACGAAATTATCGGTGACCGACATCGACAGGAACAGGCCTTCCGCTTTGCGATCGTCCGGCACATAGGCGATGCCGCGGGCCATCGCGTCGCGGAGACCACGCAGGCGCGTCGGACGGCCCTTGATCTCGATCGCAGTTCCTCCAGACGGCTGCCGCAGGCCGACGAGGCTGCGTGCAAGCTCGCTGCGGCGCGATCCCATCAGGCCCGCGAGACCGACGACCTCACCGAAACGTATTTCAAGCTCCAGATGTCGAGATTTGCCCTTGGCTCCGTTGCCACGGACTGCAAGCGCCACCGGACCCGGCACGAGCGCCGTCTCGGCTGCGAAGATTTCGAGGTTCCGGCCGACCATGGCGCGGACGACGTCGTCGATGGAAGTCTCCGGCACCGCGCGCGTGGTCATCCTTCGGCCATCGCGCAGCACGGTGACGCGGTCGGCGATCCGGAAGACCTCGGCCATGTGATGGCTCACATAGACGATGCCGATGCCCCGGGTCTTAAGCCGAGTGATGATGTCAAACAGCGCTGCGACCTCATCGGAGGTGAGCGCCGAGGTGGGCTCGTCGAGGAGAAGGATGCGAGCGTCGAGCGACAGCGCCTTGGCAATCTCGACGAGCTGGCGCGTGCCCGCGGGCAAGCGGTCAACCGGGCGACCGACATCGATTTCGATGCCGAAGGGGGAGAGGATCTGCTGGGTCCGCCGCCGGAGCTCGCTCCAGCGTATGACCCCGCAGGCCGTCGGAGCCCGGCCGACAAAGACGTTCTCGGCGACCGTCAAGGCCCCGGCGAGGCTAAGCTCCTGGAAGACCGTGCTGATGCCGAGCGCCTGCGCTCTGGATGGGTCGTCAATGGTGACCGCCCGCCCGTCGATGTTGATCGTACCCTTGTCGGGCGCGACCACACCGGAGAGGATGGCGAGGAGTGTCGATTTCCCGGCACCATTTTCGCCGACAAGCGCATGCACCTCGCCCTGCCTCAGATCGAAATCGACGTCGCCAAGGGCCCGCGTCGTGCCGTACCACTTCGTGATGCCGCTGAGCTCGAGGAGCGGTGCCGCCATCAGCTCGCCTCCGGAATTCCTTTATCCGCGGCGGCAATGTCCTCAATTCCGTTGGAATAGGTCTCGCGCGTCCGTCCGATATGGATATCCAGAACCGCTATCGTTGCGTCTGCGTCGCCACGCCGGATGGTGTCGAGCATCTGTCGATGCTCCTGGAACGACAGCTTCGTGTGAAGCGGCTTGCCGGCAAGGTGGGTCCGGAGCGCTGCGATCTTGCCGACATAGCGCTCATAGCTGTCGCGGAGATAGCTATTGCCGCAGTGCCCGAAGAAGGCCGCGTGATAGCGGGTGTCCAGGGACAGATAGAGCCGCTGGTCACCCTGACGCTGCGCGGTTGCCATGCCGCGCACGATGTCTTCAAGCTCCGCCGCGAAGCCATCCGGGCCGCGCGCGATGGCGAGCCTCAGCGCCGCCGTTTCTACCGCACTCCGGAATTCACAGATCTGATGAACCTCGCGAGCGCTCAGCGTGAAGACGAAGGCGCCGCGCTGCGGATAGATCAGCACCAGGCCCTCGGCGCGGAGCTGGGCGAGCGCCTCTCTGACGGGAGTCTTCGACACGCCGAGATCGTCGGCGAGCTGACGTTCAGAGAGAGGCTGACCCAACGCGAGGTCACCGTGGACGATCGACTGGCGGAGCTGGTGGAGCACGGTTTCCGCAAGCGATTTGGGTCGCTTGATCCTGGCGACGGGAAGCCGGCCGCTGATTTTGGTATTGCCTGCCATCTGCAAGGTGATATACCAGACACCAGAAAGTTCGGCAACAAGAAGCGGCTTCGCTGACGGCCCCGTTACGAAGCCAAGGTACGTGCTCCGGGGAGGAGACATGGACAGAGCCGAGCTCGCGCTCGACTGCCGTAACCTGCACGGCGAGGGAATTCTGTGGAACCACCATGACCGCCGGGTCTGGTGGACGGACATCCACGGGAAGCGTCTGTGGTGGCTCGAACCCTCATCAGGTGCTTCGGGTTCAATCGCCATGGCGGACCGCGTCTGCTGCTTCGCGCCCCGCGAGAAAGGCGGTTTCATTCTCGCCCTCGCAAAGGAGGTGGCGTTCTTCGACCCCGGCACCGGCGAACTCGCGACGATCCATCGCTTCGAGCCCGACAAACTGGCGACGCGCCTCAATGACGGCCGCACGGATCGCCAGGGCCGATTCATCGCTGGCGGAATGAACGAGGGTTCCGGACCGGAAAAGTCGACCGTGTTGCGGATCGATCCCGACGAATCGGTAACGACGATCATTACCGGCGTTGGCTGCGCCAACTCGACCTGTTTCTCGCCCGACGGGCGCCGCATGTATTTCGCCGACACCTCCGTCGGAACCATCTGGGTCTATGACTACGATCCGGGCACCGGGGTTCCAGGCAACCGACAAGTCCTCAACGATTTCAAGGGAGAGCCGGGCATTCCGGACGGCTCGTGCGTCGACGCTGAAGGCGCCGTGTGGAATGCCGAATGGGAAGGCCGGCGAGTCGTCCGCATCCTGCCCGACGGGAGCATCGACCGGGTGGTCGAGGTGCCGGTGTTGAAGCCTACCTGCTGCGCTTTCGGCGGGCCTGAGCTCGAGACTCTCTACATCACCACATCGCGACTGGAGGCGACGCGGGAGCAGATCGCCGCCGAGCCGACGGCCGGCTCTCTCTTCGCTTTCAAACCCGGCGTGCGCGGCGTCGTGGACGCGCCGTTCGCCGGATAGAACCCGTCAAGCGTCCAAGGGAGGAAAGACATGAGCTTCAGCTTTCGATCGTTGATCGCGATAGCAGCGACAAGCGCGGTCGTAGTACTCACGGCGACCGGTATTGCCCGCGCCATCGACTACGCCGCACCGCAACCGCTTCAACCCGGCGCACAGGCGCCGATCACCAAGGGCGCCGGCAAGGACAAGATCCGCATCGCCTACATGCCGCCGGCGACCGAGTTCAACTACTACATCGCCATCGGCGAGGGCCTCAAAACCGCAGCGGCCGAGAAGGGCAATGTTGAGACCTTCATGCTCGCCCCGCAAAGCGGCGCCGACATCAACGGCCAGATGGGCATGATCCAGGACGTGATCACCCAGGGCGTCGACGCCATCGTCCTGTCGACCCATGACGAGGCGGCCGCCGCTCCGCTCGTCAAGCAGGCCGTCGACAAAGGCATCTCCGTCGTCATCGTCAACTCCGACATCGCCAACTTTCCGACCCCGGTCCATGCCGTGGTCGGCTATTCGCAACGCAAAGGCACGCATAAGATCGGCGAATACCTCCTTGAGAGGCTCGGCGATAAATCGGTGAAAGCCGCGGTCATCGAAGGCCAGCCCGGCTACCATTCGACAGAGCGCGTCGGCGGCTTCCTCGACGCCGTCAAGGGCAAGCCGAATGTGGATATTGTTGCGAGCATTCCCGGCGGCTGGAATGTTGAGGGTGGCAACACCGCCGGCATGGACCTGCTCCAGGGTCATCCGGACGTCGACGTCATCTTTGCCGCGAACGACTACATGATCATGGGTGCCCAACTCGCCGCTAAGTCGCTCGGTCGAAACGACTTGATGCTGCTTGGCAATGATGGCGACACCGCCGCTCTCGAGGAGATCAGCAAAGGCACGGTCACCGCTACTGTCAACACGACACCATTCGTCATGGGCCAGATTGCGTTGCAGGTCGCGATCGACGTGCTCGACGGCAATTTCGCAGGAGGCTTTGTCGAAACACCGACAACGATTGTCGACAAGGCCAATGTGCTGCCGGTTCTGCAGGCGCCCGACAAGCTCTATCCGAAGCCGTCGATACAGTATTGAGACGAACTCATGTTCCTTAAGCAGCACCTCCCTCGCTCGGCCGGATCACCCGGTCGGGCGAAGCAAGGATCGCGTGGAGAGCTATGGAAGAGAGCGTTCCCGTCTGGGAGCTGAGGAACGTGACCAAGCGTTTCCCCGGCGTTGTGGCCAACGATTCCGTGTCGCTCAGCCTCGTTGCCGGGCGGATTCACGGCCTGCTCGGCGAGAATGGCTGCGGCAAGTCCACGCTTGTCAAGGTGCTATGCGGGGTGCATCAGCCCGATTCGGGCGAGATCCTGTGTGCGGGCCAGCCGGTCGTGCTTTCCGACCCGATCGCCGCGCGGCGCGCAGGGATCGCCACGGTCTTTCAGGAGTTCTCGCTCGTCCAAACGCTATCGGTCGCGGAGAACATCTATCTCGGCCGGCTTCCGGGAAACCGATGGCGGATAGACTGGCCGGCAATGCGCGAGGGAGCCCGGCGCGTGCTTGGCCGCATCCACGTCGCGATCGACCCGGACGCGATCGTGGGCGAACTCTCAACCGCCGGCCAGCAACTCGTGGAGATCGCCAAGGCGATCGCGGCCAACGCCTCGATGATCATTCTCGACGAGCCGACCACCGCCCTCGGCCCCGACGAGATCGCCGAGCTTCATCGCCTTCTCCTGCGCCTCAGGGACGATGGCAGGATCATCCTCTACATCTCGCATCGCCTGGACGAGGTCGTTGAACTCGTCGACGAAGCAACGATCCTCAAGGATGGGCGCGTGGTATCGAACGCAGCGGAAACGCCGGTCGAGATCAGCGCCATTGTCCTTAAGATGGTCGGCCGCGTCGACGAACACTTTCCCAAGGCGGCGAATGCCACGGGTGACGCCCTCCTCGACGTGCGCTCCATCCACACGAGCAACCGCGTCGCCGGCGCTAGCTTTACGGTTGGCCGCGGCGAGGTCTTCGGCCTTGGCGGCGTGCTCGGCTCCGGCCGCACCGAAATCGCCCGCGCCCTGTTCGGGGTCGATGTGCTTCGGCAAGGCGAAATCCGGCTTCGCGGCAAATCGCTCAAGCTTCTGTCCTCGCGCGACGCGATCGCCGCCGGGATCGCGCTTGTGCCGGAGAATCGAAAATCCGACGGGCTCTTCTTCAATTTCAGCGGGCTCGAGAACATCTCGATCGCCGGGCTCGGCCGGATCACGCGCGGAGCCATGCTCGACCACGCCCGCGAACGACGGCTTGCCCACGGCCTGATCCGGAGCCTCAGAATCACGCCGACTGCCGGGACGGCGCTGGTCGGCGAGCTTTCCGGTGGCAACCAGCAGAAGATCGTGATTGCCCGGTGGCTGTTCGCGGAGGCCGAGCTTTTCGTTCTCGACGAGCCGACCCAAGGTATCGATGTCGGGGCCAAGATCGCCGTGTATCAGCTCATCAACGAGCTTACAGCCGCCGGCAAGGGCGTCATCCTGATCAGCTCCGACTATGACGAGCTGCTCGCGATGAGCGACCGGATCGGCATTGTAAGCCGCGGAAGGATCGTCGCAATCCGCGATGCCAGGAGCCTCGACAAGGCCGACCTGGTCAAGGCCTCCGCCGACCAGGAGGAGCTCGCCGCATGAAGCGGTTGGTGAGCAACCAGATCGTCGGTCCGCTTGCTGCCCTTCTCCTGGTGGCTGTCGTCGTCGCGCTCACCACCAACCGCTTTCTCGATGTCGGCAATCTGTCCAACCTCATTCTGCAGGTGAGCATCGTTGCGATCGTTGCGATCGGCTCGACCATCGTGATCTTCACCGGCGGCATCGACCTTTCCCCCGGTTCGGCCATCGCATTGATGACTATGGTTTTCGCCATGGCGATCAAATTCGGGGACGTGCCGCTGCCGTTGGCGATTCTGCTCGTCCTTCTGATCGGCGTGCTCCTTGGCGCCGTGAACGGCGTCCTCACCGCCTACCTTCGTATCCCGTCGTTCATCACCACGCTCGCGGCGCTCTCGGCGTTCCGCGGCATCGCCTTCATGTTCAACAACGGCTCGCCGGTATTCTCCGTGCACCCGAAGCTCGAGCCGATCTTCTACGGCTCTCTTCTCGGGGTGCCGCTGCCGCTCTTCTACGTCGTCGGCCTTTACGCACTCGCCTTCTTCGTCATGCGCTACACCGCCTTCGGCCGCACGATCTACGCGGTCGGCGGCAACCCGCAGGCCGCGGCGCTCTCCGGGCTCAATGTCGCCCGCACGCGCTTCCTTGCCTTCGTCATTGCCGGTGCGATGGCGGCGGTCGGAGCCGTGCTCATGGCCGCACGGCTCAATTCCGGCTCGCCTAATTATGGCGTTGGGATGGAGCTCTCGGCGATCGCCGCCGCAGTGATCGGCGGCGCAAGTCTCGCCGGCGGTCGCGGCCAGATCGTGAGCACCGTGATCGGCGCGCTTACCATCGTCATCGTCCAGAACGCGCTCAACCTCAACGCCGTGCCGGCGTCGGCCCAGAACGTCATCATCGGCGCCATCATCGTGACCGCGGTCGGCGTCGACATGTGGCGCGGCGAGATCGGTCGCGCATTCGCCTTCATCGTCGGCCCGCTCACCTTGCCAGGACAAAAAGGAAAGGTAGATCAATGACCGCCATAACCTTTTCCCACATCGGCATCACTGTGCCCGACCTCGAAAGAGCAGTCGAGTTCTACTCGATGGCCTTCGACTGTTATGTGATCATGGGGCCGACCAAGGTCAGCCAGGACGACAGCGCTATCGGCCAGATGTGCGACGACGTCTTCGGAGCCGGCTGGGGAAGTTTCCGGATCGCTCACCTCTCGACCGGCGACGGCATCGGCATCGAGCTCTTCGAGTTCCCCAAAACTCGCCCTGAGAAGCGGCCCTTCGAATACTGGCATCCGGGCATCTTCCACATCTGCCTGCAGGACCAGCATCTCGAAGAGCGCGTCAAGCGCATCGAGGCCCTCGGCGGCCGCCAGCGGATGAGCCAGGTCCGCTACTACTATCCGGGCGAAAAGCCTTACCGCATGGTCTATTGCGAGGATCCCTTCGGCAATATCATCGAGCTCTACAGTCACTCCTATGAGCTCACTTATTCGGCCGGCGCCTACGTCTGAAGCGCAGGAGAGACGCGGCATGGCGGAACACCCCAAGGTCGTCATCACCGACTACGACTACGGCAATCTGGATATCGAACGGGCCGTGCTGGAGGCAGTCGGGGCGCGGGTCGTAGGGCTCCAGGCCAAGTCGGAGGAGGAACTGGCTGCCGAGGCGATCGACTGCGACGCGATGATGAACCAGTATGCCCGCATCGGCGCGAAGACCATCGAACGCATGCAGCGCTGCCGGGTGATCGCCCGCTACGGCATCGGTGTCGACATCGTCGATGTCGACGCGGCGACCGCCAAGGGCATTCTTGTCACCAATGTCCGCGACTATTGCACCGACGAGGTCGCCGACCATGCGATCGGGCTGTGGCTCGCGCTCGCCCGCAAGCTTTTCCAATACAACGCCGCGACCCATGAAGGGATCTGGCGTTGGCAGACCGGGCAACCGATCCATCGGTTGAAGGGACGCACGATGGGCATTGTCTCCTTCGGCAAGATCGGCCAGGCGATTGCCGAGCGCGCCAAAGGCTTCGGCGTCGATATCCTTGTATACGATCCTTACATCGAGAAGGGCGTCGCCGAGGCGAAAGGCGCGCGCCGCGTCGGCAAGGCAGAGATTCTCCAAAACTCCGACTATCTGATGATGCAGGTGCCGATAACCCCCGAGACCCGGCATTTCCTGGGCGCGGCGGAATTCCGCCAAGTGAAGGAGGGGGCAATTATAGTGAATACCGGCCGCGGTCCAACCATCGACAACCGCGCGCTTTATCGGGCGCTGACCGAAGGCCGCATCGCCGGCGCCGGCCTGGATGATCCTGAAGAGGAGCCGGCCAAGCTCGCCAAGTGGAACCCAAGCGGCAATCCGCTGTTCTCGCTTGCCAACGTCATCGTGACGCCCCACACGGCGTACTATTCCGAAGAGTCGATCCGGGTTGCCCGCGAAACCGCCGCGTCTGAAGTCGCGCGCGTGCTGACCGGCGGCATGCCGCTCAACCCGGTTAACGCAGTAGAGCTGACGCGAACGCCGGCTCGAAGATAAGGGAGGTCATGCGATGCTCAAGGTTTTCAACGATTTCGAGCGGCAGCCGGTGCTGCTTGCGAAGTTCGAAGAGGTCGCCAAATGCTACAGCGCCTCATGCGTCTTTGCCGACGCTCAATACCGTCAGGGCGTGATGGATTCGGAGATCAAGCCGCCGTTTCCGGCGAGAATCGTCGGCCAAGCCCTCACGGTCCAGCTCTCGCCGGGAGACCTCGTTGACCCGCTCAGGGCAATCGAGATGGGCAGGGATGGTGACATCATCGTCGTCGACGCGGGCGGCGACCGGCAGACCTCGGTGTGCGGCGGGCTGATGGGCGGGCTCGCCAGGAACCGCGGCATTCGCGGCATGATCATCGATGGCTCCGGCCGCGACATCGACGAGCTTGAGGCGATCGGCTGGCCGATCTGGGCCCGCGCCATCACGGCGCGAGGCACGCACACAATGTATTCAGGCCGAAAGGATGAGCTCTCGATCAACGTGCCAATTCAATGCGGCGGCGTACCTATCAATCCCGGCGATTTCGTGGTTGCCGACACAATCGGCGTGACCGTCGTGCCGGTAGCCAGCGCCGAAACGGTCGTGGAGCTCGCGCGCGAACAAGCAGCGCGCGAACAGAAGACCCGCGAATGGGTCGCCCAAGGGAAAACACTTGAAGAGCTGCTTAACGAGTTCGGTCGTCTTTGAGACCGAGGACCTTTTCGCGTCCGGCCGGCCCCTATATGCTTGTCCTCTGGCGACGCCGTTCGCCCGTGCACGGCGAGAGACGCATCAATATCGGCACGTAAATCGATCGCCAGCGGTATCATCAATTATCTTGGCCCGTTCCGGATGTCTTGATGCAATCCGAACGGAAAATTCACCATTGCGGAGATGCCGAACAACGCGGCGGCCGAGAAACCCGGTTCCACCGAACACGCTGACGACGCGATGGTTCATGGCAGCCATGGCTTAGACTTTGTCAGCTCATGTCGACCGTCTCGACCCGGCGGTTCAGGTCACCTGAACAGCACGGCTACTGACCACTATCTATCACCTGGGCTACCTCGTACAGATTGGGATCGATCTCGTCCGTCAACTGATCGAAATGACCCCACTCCTTGCGGAATTCCGGCGATTGATGAGCCGATCGCAAGAGATCGCGATTCTGCCATTGGACGTAGTTGACGATGCGCCGCCCGTCGAGGCTGCGATGCAGGCTGATTGAGATGAAGCCAGGCTGGCGCGCCATAAAGCGCGCTCGCTCGATCATGACCGACAATGCCTCGGCCTGCTTGTCCGGTTCAGAATCGACGATGGTGATTTGGGTGACGGGCTGGTTGTCGGCTCGGATCTGTGTCATAGGGACCTCGCTAGATTGGCGATGGATTTGCCGTGTCACTGCTGGCGGTCGAGGGGCCGCCCCGAGCGATCGAACACCCGATCGATCTTGCTCGCCATGATGAAATCGTTCTCGTGCAGTCCTTTTATCTTCTTGGTGCTCAGGGAAACCGTCACATAACCCCAGCCGAAGCTGATGTCGGGGTGATGGCTTTCGGTTTCGGCGAGCTCACCGATCTCCTGAACAAGGGCGAGCGCGTCCCGGAAATTGCGGCATCGAAAGCTCCGTTGGATGCGGTGGGCATCGTCACCCAGCTCCCAATCGGGAGCCTGTGCCTGGAAGCGTTGGGCTTCATCACGCGTGAGCGGCGGGACGCCGCCGCGACAAGGCGTACATGTTTTCTCGGCAAGAGTGTCGGTCATGTTCTTGTCTCCAGACCATTTTTAGCAGCAAATACGACAGCGACGAGCCTATCGATCGATCTCCCCGAACACGATGTCGAGCGAACCGATGATCGCCGAGATATCGGCTCGCATGTGCCCGCGTCGCTGGCCTTCCGTCGTCCTGGCTATAGTCTCAGGCGCCGCTCAGTAGTCCATTCCGCCCATTCCGCCCATACCTCCTGCGCCACCCATAGCGGGCGAAACCTTCTGCGGAATGTCCGCGATCATTGCTTCAGCGGTGATCAGGAGCGCGGCAATCGAGCCGGCATCCTGCAGGGCCGTGCGAACGACCTTGGCGGGGTCGACGATACCGGCCTTGATCATGTCGACATAGTCTTCGTTCTGGGCGTCGAAGCCCTGATCGTGATCCTTGCTGTCGGAGAGCTTGCCGACGACGATCGAACCTTCAACGCCGGAATTCTCGGCAATCTGGCGGATCGGCGCTTCAAGTGCTCTCAGCACAATCGAAATACCTGCCGTCATGTCAGCATTCGCGCCAGTAAGCTCAGTCAAAGCTGCCTTGGCGCGCAAAAGCGCAACACCGCCGCCGGCAACGATGCCTTCTTCCACGGCTGCACGAGTGGCGTTCAGCGCATCATCGATGCGGTCCTTCTTTTCCTTGACTTCCGTCTCGGTCGCGCCGCCGACGCGAATGACAGCAACGCCGCCAGCCAGCTTCGCCAGCCGCTCCTGGAGTTTCTCCTTGTCGTAATCCGAGGTCGTTTCCTCGATCTGCAACTTGATCTGCTGGACGCGCGCCTGGATGGTGGCTTTCTCGCCGGCGCCGTCGATGATCGTCGTCGTATCCTTCTCGATGAGCACGCGCTTAGCCCGCCCGAGCATGTCGATCGTGACGTTCTCGAGTTTGATGCCGAGATCCTCGGAAATCATCTGGCCGGCGGTGAGCACGGCAATGTCTTCCAGCATCGCCTTGCGCCGGTCACCGAAGCCTGGCGCCTTGACGGCTGCGACCTTGAGGCCGCCGCGCAGCTTGTTGACGACCAGCGTCGCCAGCGCCTCGCCTTCGACGTCTTCCGAGATGATCAGCAGCGGCTTACCGCTTTGCACCACAGCTTCGAGGATCGGCAGCAACGCCTGCAAATTGCCGAGCTTCTTCTCATGGATGAGAACGTAAGGGTCCTCCAGCTCCGCGCGCATCTTCTCGGCATTGGTGACGAAATAGGGCGAGAGATAGCCACGGTCGAACTGCATGCCTTCGACGACATCGAGTTCGGTTTCGGCTGTCTTGGCTTCTTCGACGGTGATCACGCCCTCATTGCCGACCTTGTTCATCGCCTTGGCGATCATGGCGCCGACCGACGCGTCGCCATTGGCGGCGATCGTACCAACCTGGGCGATCTCGTCCGAAGATTTGACTTTCCTGGCCCTGGCTTGAATGTCCTTCACCACGGCAGCCACAGCAAGGTCGATGCCGCGCTTGAGATCCATCGGGTTCATGCCCGCGGCAACGAATTTGGCACCTTCGCGCAGGATGGAAGCGGCCAGCACCGTGGCTGTCGTCGTGCCGTCACCAGCAAGGTCGTTGGTCTTCGAGGCCACTTCGCGCACCATCTGGGCGCCCATGTTCTCGAACTTGTCGGCAAGCTCGATTTCCTTGGCGACGGCGACACCATCCTTGGTGATGCGCGGCGCGCCATAGGCCTTGTCGATGACGACATTGCGGCCTTTGGGGCCGAGCGTCACCTTGACGGCGTTGTTCAGAATTTCGACGCCGCGAAGCATCCGGTCGCGGGCATCGGTAGCGAATTTGATTTCCTTGGCAGACATGATTTTACGTCCAGTTCAGTCTTGAAATTGCGGGATCGGAAATCGCCCGGTCAGGCGGCTTTCTTGGCCGCTTTGGTCTTCTCGACGATGCCCAAAATGTCGCTCTCCTTCATGATCAGGAGATCCTCGCCGTCGATCTTGACCTCGGTGCCGGACCATTTGCCGAACAGGATGAGATCGCCGGCCTTGACGTCGAGCGGGATCAGCTTGCCGCTCTCGTCACGCGAGCCGGGCCCAACGGCGATCACTTCGCCTTCCTGAGGCTTTTCCTTGGCGGTGTCGGGAATAATGATCCCGCCCTTGGATTTGGTATCGCCTTCCGCGCGCCGAATGACGACGCGGTCGTGGAGTGGCCGGAATTTCATTGGGGTTCTTTCTGCCGCCGCACATAGAGCGACTGCAACACTTAACATAGCCCCTTTGGCACTCGAATGATAGGAGTGCCAAATTTTTAATTCCTCAAGCCGAAAATATTTGAAATGTAAATCAGTCGTTGTTACCGGCGCTTTTGGCCGTCCGAAAAGCGGAGCAATAAGCAATTTTATCGTAATACATCTCTCTTAATTTTGCCGACAACAGACTATATTAATCAGCAATTACGAACAAAACCTATTGAGCCTTGATTGAATGTGCATCGAGACATATATATAGATTGCGTGGATTTGGCCGATTTGGCTTTCGCGGTCCCGATCGACATAGGTCCGCGACCTTCGACCCGCCATGAAGCACCGAATTTTCCGACAGCGAATGTATAGCGCTTATTCGGCGCGCATGTCGCTCTGTTGGAGCCTTTGAACCACGGCGTTGACCACGGATGTACTGGCAGCATTGGGACCTTTCCGGTTCGGATGGAAAAGATGCAGGAGGGGCGTCGGCGTGCTCCTGCGGAAAGCCGCACCCATGGCCAGTCGCACCACGCAGACCGTCGTTCACTTTTCATCCGCGTTCCGGCTGCCGGTTTTGAGGCGCCGCAACCTGCCGGAGACTACCGCGTCGATCACGACGAGGAATCGATTGAGGGGATCCTCCAGGCTTGCCTGGCGACGCGTCGGCGCGTTCATTCACCTGCCGGCAATCGCCCTGCAGAGTTCGGCGCAACAGATGGTGCAGCTCAGCCCAGCAGTTGACGCCGCTCTCGAAAAGGACCTTGGATAATCATGACCGCACCCTCGCTCATGCAACGCAGCCTTCCCGCGTGGGGAGCGCTTGCCTGCGCTGCGGCGGCGGCTTTCAATGCGAGCCCGCTTCAACAATGATGCCGCGAAGCGTCGCCGGCTTATCCGACGAACGCCTCACGCATCCGAGCGAACATGCCGGGCTGTCTCCCGGCAATCGCCGCACGGATGTGACGGGCGGCCGTTGCGGCGGTCACCGTCGCGCCGAAATGGCAATAGCAGATGATCTCATGCAATTGCCTGTCGGTCAGTTCGAAGAACCGCTTCGCTTCGCCGTAGTTGTCGTTTTCCAACCCGGCGGCGCGGAGGACAGGATCCTCGAAAGCGACTGAGATCGGCGAGCCGTCGCCGCGCATGGCCCCGCGTGCTCTAACCGGCTGATACTCGGTCTGGTGCAGCGTCGAGAGGCGCCGGTCAGGGTTCCGTTCAAGGAGCTCCGCCCAGCGTTCAAGACGTTCGCTGCGCGACATGGCCTGGCGCGGGTAGGCCTGATCGATCTCGGCGACGATCTGCAGTTGCTCGATCGTCTGGTGTTTCATTTTGGCCTCCTATTCGGACGATAGTTGGTCAACCCATATCCTTCTTATGCCTGCAGCCAGCGTGACTCCAACGGATCGTGAAGTCCAATCACGATGATGCCTGGAGGGCTTCATTCACGCAGATGTGGAGGCTTCGCAAAGATCCGGCCATTAATTTGGCGAACGCGGTCAAATGCGCGGCTGTTCGACGATGTCGGTCTGGAGTCCGTGCCGATCGAGGTGATCGACGGGCAGAGTCTGTGCTGGAGTAGCCCGGCTCCATCGCTGGCCGGGCAGCGGGATCAAGGGAGTGGCAGTTTAGCTTCGAAACCGCCGAAGGCCGGGCTGATGCGAGTTCTCCGCCCGGTCGTTGGGCCCTTGTGGCTCCAGTGTACGACTTCCGGCATGACCTGGCGCCTGGCTACTCCGTAGGATCGCAGTTTGTCCGTGTCGAAACCATTATCGAAGTTATCCGGCCCGATGGCGGAGTGTTGCGGATTGCGCGCGATCCAAAGACCGGTCCGTCCAACAAGTTGAGCGGAAGCCATCTCAAAAACGGTCCAGGCTGTGCGTCGTCAGGATGGTAGCCGAGCCAGCGAAACAGCCAATCAGGTGTCCCTTCCTTCGACCTTTAGAGACTGAGCAGTCAGCTGCCGCCAAGCGAGAATGACGATCGCTCTCATTGCTGCGGCGCTGGTATCGGTGTGCCGCCAAACCAACCAGCCGCATACGCAATCACGACCAATACCACGATCACGGCTACCACGCCGTACCAGAGGCGCCTGTCCTTGAGATCCATCGTTACCTCCTGCCCGCTACGTGTTGGCCACTGGGCGAATTCCTTGAGCCTTTGGCCGTCATTTCCCAGATGAGCGACCCATTTGCCCTCTGGTAGGCACACAGTAGGCTGGATAAGGGTCTTTGAGAAGCGCGCATACGACCGCGCCGGCATGATCGCCAGCGGCTGCGACCGGCGGCTGCAGGCGTGCTCGACGAGTAGCGTTGCGGCATGGATGTCAAAAGATCGGCGATGCCATCCAGCGCCCGTGTGATCGATGCGGCGCGCGTTATCCTGATCTTCCAGCACGGCTCCGCGCAGCCGCACCCCTCATGTGACCGTTTCGAGCCGACTGAACCGAACTGGGATGAGTTTCCGAGTCTTGAGTTGCCCTGCCGCGTCCTTGTCGATGACAGCCAGCAACTGGACTTCTTCAGATCCAACAGGCAGTACCAGGCGTCCCCCTGGCTTGAGCTGCTCAAGCAAAGCCGGCGGCGTCCGTTCAGCCGCCACGGTGACCAGGATCTTGTCGAATGGGGCGTGCTCAGGCCAGCCGCGAGACCCGTCTCCGACACGAATGCCGACATTGGAGGTGCCGAGGCCCTGCAGGAGAGCCTCGGCATGGCCTGCGAATTCCTCGATGATTTCGACGCTCCAAACTTGCCCGGCGAGTTCCGCGAGGATTGCGGCTTGAATGGAGCGGCGCCGATGCGGATCGGTACCTTACCTGCTCCGAAGCCGTGAGCTTTCGGAGCCCTGCTATCTCATCAGAGCCTGAGTTTCCTGGCAAGGCGTTCGGCCCATCCTCGGGGGGAGACCGGTAATTTTGCTGGGGTAAATTCCGCCCCTTGATCGAGGTAATCCATTCGATCGTCGCGTCCATGACGAAAATGACCGTGTTGCATCGGACCTTGCTGCCAATCCCTGTAGACACTACCCCAGCAAAATTACCGGTCTCACGATTTACATGTCCAAGGCAACAGCTCCCAGGCACGGCTTTCACCATTTGGCCACATCTGTAGCAGCCGAGGGCCACAACTAAGGGATACTCTTTGTTGCCATCAAGATGATCCTCCTTCGAGCAAACGGGAACGGAAAGATCATGCGCATGCTGACGACAATCGCCGTCCTCTTGGCACTTGGCGTGGCGTCGCCAGTTTACGCTCAATCCCCGGGCGCGCAACTTCCCCCAGATGTAACCCAGGCTCCGGCAACTTTGTGTGACCAGACTTCACGAGCGTAGCGGTCATCGACATCGAGGATTTGTCTCCGGAAATTAAATCGGAGGTCGATGCCGTGATTACCCAAACGAGCTCGGAAGAGTTGTATATTCTGCAAAGTTCGATCGATGTGACGCCACCTGCCGTGTCGGTGTCGGCAGCGGTCGGGCTGGATTCGTCGCATGTGGTCGCTGCCAACATCGGTGACGATGGCCCAGACGACGACTTGATTTGATCGTCGGTCAGGCGCCGCACTTTGCATCGGGCATTCGAGATCGACTGCGAACTACGAGGCCGGAAGGATTGCCATGGCCGAGGCCGCAATTCGCAACTTCACCATCAATTTCGGACCGCAGCATCCGGCCGCGCATGGTGTCTTGCGGCTCGTGCTTGAACTCGATGGCGAGGTCGTCAAGCGCGTCGATCCGCATATCGGCCTGCTCCATCGCGGGACCGAGAAGCTCATAGAGCACAAGAACTATCTGCAGGCCCTGCCCTATTTCGACCGGCTCGACTACGTCGCGCCGATGAATCAGGAGCATGCGTTCTGCCTCGCCGCCGAGAAGCTGCTTGAAATATCGGTTCCGCGGCGCGGACAGCTCATCCGTGTCCTTTTTTGCGAAATCGGCCGGCTTCTGTCGCACCTCCTCAATGTGACGACGCAAGCCATGGATATCGGTGCACTCACCCCGCCGCTCTGGGGTTTTGCCGAGCGCGAGAAGCTGATGGTGTTCTACGAGCGCGCTTCCGGCGCCCGCATGCACGCGAATTATTTCCGGGTCGGCGGCGTGCATCAGGATCTGCCTCCGAAACTTCTGGACGACATCTGGGATTTCTGTGACCCGTTCCTCAAGGTCTGCGACAATCTCGAAGTGCTGCTCACCGACAACCGTATCTTCAAGCAGCGCAACGTCGATATAGGCGTGATCAGCCTCGACGATGCCTGGGCTTGGGGCTTCTCAGGCGTGATGGTGCGCGGATCGGGCGCCGCTTGGGATTTGCGCAAGGCGCAACCCTACGAATGCTATCCTGAGATGGATTTTGATATTCCTGTCGGCAAGAACGGGGACTGCTATGACCGCTATCTCGTCCGCATGGAGGAAATGCGTCAATCGGTTCGGATCATGAAGCAATGTCTGGAAAAGCTGCGTTCACCGGAAGGCCGGGGGCCGGTGGCGATTCCAAATCAAAAGATCACGCCACCGTCGCGTGCCGAGATGAAACGCTCGATGGAAGCGACGATCCATCATTTCAAACTTTACACGGAAGGGCATCGCGTGCCCGCCGGAGAGGTATACGCTGCGGTCGAAGCACCGAAGGGTGAGTTCGGCGTTTATCTGATTTCCGATGGCAGCAATGTTCCGTACCGGTGCAAGATCCGCGCACCCTCCTTCGCCCATCTGCAGGCAATGGATTTCTTGTGTCGGGGCCACATGATCGCCGATGTCTCCGCGATCATTGGTTCGCTCGACATCGTGTTCGGAGAGATCGATCGTTAAGCCGAGTTGCACATCTCGGCTGCTGGAAGATAGGCCTACAATCGCAGGATCATCCGTGGTTTATCGAAGTCGCGCACTAAATGCCCCGCCGGGTGGGTCTCTCTGGCTTGCTGCCGGTTCAGTGGACAGGCAGCAGGCCAAGTTGACCCTACCCAGCCGTAAGGGAATGACAAACCCGAAAAGAACGGCTCGCCCTTTCACAAGGCGGGCCGTTCGTTCGCTTTTGAAGATACGAAAACGCCGCTCGACCGGAAGGGAGCGGCGTTTATCAAGTGTGGCGTCCTAACCCTAGACGAAACCCCGATTGGTCGGGGCCGCCGGACTCGAACCGACGTTTCCAGCTTGTTCGCTATCAACTTTAGATGGTGTTCTCCCGTCGTCCTTGCAAGCCCCATCGGCGCGCAGAGTGTGGAAGGCTAGACGCGAGCCAAACGCTATCCAGCCGTGGAACCAACACTTCGCGCATATGTTGATAGAGACCGGGCGGCCCCCCGCCGCGTCCGGTGGCTACGAAGCCGCTTTCAAACATCCCCTCTGGAAAGCGGGTTTTTTTGTGCCTTCCCAGCGAACGGATTCACCAATGCCGGTGACAGGCCGGTACATAATGACTCGCTAATGGATTGTCGAAAGCGTACATTCCCAATGTCGCTGGCCACTGAACGGGCGCTGGCGCTTGAGAGCGTAGATCGTACTCCCGCCCCTATGGGAGTTATGTGATGGAAAACGACAGCCGCTCAGACGGATTTATCTCCGCTCACGACTTTGACATTCTGTGCGATGCCTTCAAGGCTTCGGTCGAGGAAGGACGGGTGACCAAAGCGCACAGGATTCAGCACGCCAAGAATCTGGTGCGCGAACTCACCGGCCAAGAGAACGCCGACAAACACCTGATTAGCCGGATGATGCGGGGTTGCCACGCTACCCAGCCGTAGGGGAATGGCGGGCCTACTTGGGTTTGGTAGGCCGCTTCCGTTCCTTCGCATCTTCAACGCCTCGGTCAAACCCGGCTTGGTATTCGGTCTTGCCTGCGGGGATGGAGTGGCTTGGGATGCCGGGTAGGATGCCGGGCGAAACCGTCTTCCAACCGTCCAAATACCCCTTCTCGAAAGATCCAGACATTACTTCTGTCCCGATGGTTTCTCGTCTCGCCGCTCACTAGTATGTGCGGCCTTGGCTATCTTTTTGACCATAGCATCTGACCGACTGCCCGACGGCGAAACGATGAACGTTCATTGCTGGATCCTCCTGATTGTGCCTAGCGCCTGTTCCTGATCCTGCTCTAACGCAGCTTCGAGTTCGTAATGGTCGATACCCACAAGCTGGCTCGCGAGATAGAGAGTCGAGGAGACGGCGGGAATATGGATGAAGGTGGCGACACGCCGGTAGGCGAGCCAGGAAATCCCGTCGATCCAGTCGTCGTCCTCGTCGATTGCATAATCGCCCGGCTGCTGAAACTCATCGACGCCTCCCAGCGAGAATGGTGCCGTGAATTTCACGGTCGTGTGCTTTGTGCGGGTGTTCATTTGCATATCCCTGGAAAGAGCAGATTATTGCGCTCGCGAAGCGACGCAGCCCTTTCAAAATCGATGATTTGGGGAGTTGGCGGGTCGAGAGCCTGTGACGCCGCGATAGCAAGCATGGCCAAAAGAACGATACACGAACGGTATGCGCCAATTGCGGTTTAACTGCCGCTTGTCTAGCTGCCGAATGCCCTGTTTTGGCCGCTAAGCCGCTTCCGCCAGGAAAGCTCCAAAAAAACTATTATGGAGGCTCTTTGTGTGATAGGGTGATTTTCTGGCCGAAAAAATAACAAAACAAAGGAGGCCGCTGTGAAAACCTATATCCCTGCTCAGGTTTACCTTTACGACTACAAGAGCTTATTCGTAAGAGCGTCGGTCACGATTGCCATAGGCATCATCGTCTATTTGACGCTTTTCGGCATCACCTGGTAAGTCCAGACGTCGGTAGCGACTGGCGGCCAAACGTCCTGGAGTGGCGCTTCTAGAGCGCGGGCTTCGCTGGAGGCCGCTGGTCTAGTTCTACCATAGGGATCTTTGATTATCCCACCCAAGAGGTGCACCGCCATGAACGACACCAACGACAAAGCCCGCGAAAATCGCGATGCTGTTGATATCAGCATTCGCGATGCTGTTGATATCAGCATTTGGGAGAACGAAGGCGGAGCCTCGGATCGATACGATATGAATTATCACTACGGCCGGCGCGTAGAGCCGGACGGGTCATGGACGATCTATCACGTCTTCACCGGGGCACCGGCAGATATGGGAAGCCGATCCATGGCTGGGCTCAGCAAAACAGATGCCACTACCAGAATGATAATTCTGAACGCGCACAATGCGAAGAGACGCAAGGCCGCGAGCCTGCAACAGACGTTCGCTACGCGGTTCTTAACGGCTTGAGGTATGTTCAACCTTGGCGCTGACTTTTCCGAACCGAAGCCGCAGCTACGACGAGGCCGGACAATACCTCCATTTTCTCGGCTACAATGGCATGTTTGAAATGCTGTTCTTGATTGAGATCGAAGCGCTCGCGAACGCAAAACCGGAAGCAGCCACAGCCGAAGCGGGTTATTTGGCGACCTTCGATGCATCACCGGACTCCATTCGTGATGTCGCGCGGAAAGTTTACTCCCACGGCCGCAAGAACGTGTACCAGCCCAGAAAACCTCAACGCTTCGAACAGCGGACGAGCAAAGCGTTCCCGTAAGGGATCGGCTTATCCCTGCGACCGCGGAGTTGTGCGGTTTCGACATGGTTGGGGACTACGTCCTTGTCCCCGTCGATTAGAGGATTATCCTTGACAGGTTTGGGCGAGGCGATCGCCCATGGAGGTTGTCATGGCAGACGACAAGTCAAAGCGTGGTCCGCAAGACAGAGCACGGGTCGACGGTGGCGAAGACTATGAAGTCGGGTACCTCATGAAGAAGCACCATCTCGAACGGGCTGATGCCCTCAGGCTGGTAAAAAAGTATGGAAACAACCGCGCAAAGATCGAAGAGGAACTCGTTGCCCGAAAGCTCTGATCGCGTATTGCCGTGAGGCTGGCATAGAGCCAAGCACGCCTGAGTGTGACCAGGCTGCAGGCATAATCATGGCGCTTTTCAGCAACGGCATCGGCACTGCTGAGGAATTGAAGGCAGCGCTCCAGTTCCGTTTGGAGAGTGAGTTGCGACGGTACGGTCAACGCCTATCCCGCCTAGCTGAGAACCGCTCTAGATCGTAATTGTACATCGAATTCCAAGTGGAGGTCGCGTTAGATGCAAAACGCGAGCCCTCTGAAAAAAACCATTGTCCAATTAAGGCAGTGGGTTTGGAGGCTGTATGAAAGGGGTCGTTGTTTGGCGCTATTTCACGGGCATGCCGTGTCAGATGCACGCGGACCTCCGGGGAGTAACATGCTGCTGAGGCTGCACCAGATCGACAAATTCTACCCCACTGGCGAGGGGCCGTTGCATGTTCTGAACGGGATCGATCTTTCGCTGGAGGCGGGCAAGAGCCTTGCGCTGACCGGCGAGTCTGGCAGCGGCAAGAGCACGCTTTTGCACCTCGTTGCAGGGCTCGACAGCCCTGATGCGGGAGAAATCCACCTTGGCGGTACCAATATTGTGGGGCTGAACGATACAGCCCTTGCCGCCCTGCGGCGGGGAACAGTCGGACTTGTGTTCCAGCAGTTCAACCTGATCCCTTCGCTTGATGTGGCGGCCAACCTTGCCTTTCAGGCTCGGCTTGCTGGCCGCCCTGATCCGGCATGGTTGAAAGTCCTTGCCAAACGGCTGGGCCTCGCCCAAGTCCTCACGCGCTACCCTGAACAACTGTCGGCCGGCCAGCAACAGCGGGTGGCGATCGGCCGGACCTTGGCCGCCCGGCCCCGGCTGGTTCTGGCTGATGAGCCCACGGGCAATCTGGATGAGGCAACAGGGGACGCTGTACTCGATCTTATGCTGTCGCTGGTGGCTGAAACGGGTGCCGCCCTGTTAATGGTCACCCATTCCAACCGTCTGGCAAACCGGCTGAACGCCCGCATTCACCTGCACGCGGGCCGGCTGGTGTGATGGTGTGGACCGGGCTGACAGCGCTCTTGTCTCACTGGCGCAGGCGGCCTGTCCAATTGGCGATGCTGCTTTTGGGGCTATCGCTGGCAACGGCGCTGTGGTCAGCGGTTCAGGCGATCAACGGTGAGGCGCGGGCGAGCTATGACCGTGCAGCGGCGATCCTTGGGCAGGACCGGCTCGCGCAACTAGTGCGTGAGGACGGGGCCCGGATGGATCAACAGGAGTTTGTGAGACTGCGGCGAGCAGGCTGGCTGGCTTCGCCGGTGATTGAAGGTGAAATGCGGTTTGGGGATGTGCGGTTGCGCGTCCTCGGCATTGACCCACTGACTTTGCCGCCGCAGGCGCAGCAGGTGGATGTTGCGGTGGGTGATGAGCTATTGCCGTTCATCACGGCGCCCGGTGTGCTCTATGCAGCTCCGGAAACCGCGGCACGACTAACCGAGCAAGCAACACCTCCCGTGCGCGTGGCCGAGGGTTTGCCGCCTGGCACAGTCCTCACCGACATCGGGCAGGCGCAGGTCTTGCTTGGGGCAAAGGACAAGATCTCTCGTCTTTTGCTCTGGCCGGACCAACCGATTGGCCGTGCCCCTCTAGAGGTGACAGCCCCCGGCCTGACCCTGCGCGAGCCGAGCGAAACGGGGGATCTTGCCAGGCTGACCGACAGTTTTCACCTGAACCTGACGGCTTTCGGTTTTCTCGCCTTTGCGGTGGGGCTCTTCATCGTGCATTCCGCCATCGGTCTGGCTTTTGAACAGCGCCGCCAGGTATTTCGCACGCTGCGCGCACTGGGCTTGCCGGCACGCGTGCTGGTCCTTTTGCTGATCGCCGAGCTGCTGACCTTCGCCCTCCTCGCGGGGCTGGTGGGCGTGGCACTTGGCTATGTAGTCGCCTCGGCCCTTTTGCCCGACGTCGCCGCCACCCTGCGCGGGCTTTACGGGGCCGATGTGCCGGGAACGCTGTCGATCCGCCCCGCAGTGTGGGCAGCGGGGCTGGCCATCGCGGTAATCGGCACGCTGGTGGCGGCCGCACAGAGCCTCTGGCGGCTATGGCACCTGCCGCTGCTTGCAGCGGCCCAGCCTCGGGCCTGGGCGCGGGCTTCGGAGCGGGCACTGCGCGCGCAAGGCGTGGCTGCGATGGTGCTCCTGTTGACGGCGGCGGGAATTGCACACTTCGGATCCGGCCTCGAGGCGGGCTTTGCGCTTCTGGCGGCACTGCTGTTGGGGGCGGCACTGGCGCTGCCGCTCGTGCTGACGGGGATATTGCACCTTGGCGGCCGCTTGGCGCGTGGACCACTGGCCGAATGGTTTTGGGCCGACACGCGTCAACAGCTTCCCGGCCTGTCATTGGCGCTAATGGCACTGCTGCTTGCGATGGCCGCCAATGTGGGCGTCAGCACGATGGTGTCGAGCTTTCGGCTGACCTTCACCGGCTGGCTCGATCAGCGTCTCGCCTCAGAGTTATACGTGACCGCCCGCACCGAAGCAGAGGCCACGGCGATACGCGACTGGCTGGCCCAGCGCAGCGAGGCGGTCCTGCCGATCTGGAGCATTGAGGGTCGGGTCGCAGGCCAGCCCGCGGCAATATACGGCGTGGCCGATCATGCCACCTATCGCGACAACTGGCCGATCCTCTCTGCAGTGCCGGAGGTGTGGGACCGGATCGCCACAGGCGACGGCGCCCTGATCAACGAACAACTGGCGCGGCGCCAGGAGTTGGGCTTGGGGGACCAGATCACGCTGCCCGGTGGCTGGCGGGCCAGCATCGTCGGCGTCTATGCCGACTATGGCAACCCGATCGGCCAAGTGATCATCGGGATCGACACACTGGTCCAGCACTATCCTGACGTCTCCCGCCTGCGCTATGCCATTCGGATTGCCCCCGGCAAGGCCGAATCACTGGCGGCGGGTTTGCGGGCGGAATTCGGGCTGCCCGCGCAGAACGTGATTGACCAGGCCGGGATCAAGGTCTTTTCGCTCAAAGTATTTGAGCGCACATTCAACGTGACAGCCGCGCTGAATGTGCTGACGCTGGGAGTCGCGGGGCTGGCGATGTTTGCGAGCGTCATGACCCTGTCGGGGATGCGCCTGCCGCAACTGGCGCCGGTCTGGGCCATGGGTCTGACCCGCCGCCACCTCGCATGGTTGGAGCTTTCGCGCGGCTTGCTGTTGGCAGCCTTGACCATGCTGGCCGCTGTGCCTGTAGGTATTGCGCTCGCCTTTGTTCTACTGGCGGTGGTGAATGTGGAGGCTTTTGGCTGGCGTCTGCCGATGCACCTTTTTCCCGGTGACTGGGCGCTGCTGGCGGCGCTCGCGCTGCTGGCGGCCGGACTTGCAGCCGCCGTGCCTGCCTGGCGGCTGGCGCGTCTTTCGCCATCGGATTTGCTGAAGGTATTTGCAGATGAGCGTTAGAGCATTGCTGATCTACATGTGCTTGGCCGCACCTGCCTTTGGCCAAGGTTTTGCTGGGCTTGGCACAGAGGCTGACGGGTTTTCAGTGCCGCAGCCGGGGACTGCATTCAACTTTCCGGCAGACCACGGCCCGCACCCCGGTTACCGGATCGAATGGTGGTATTTGACCGCCAACCTGCAAGCTGCGGATGGAGCGGACTATGGCGTGCAATGGACTCTTTTCCGATCCGCCCTGGCCCCGGTGGAGCGGTCAGGCTGGTCCAGTCCGCAGCTTTGGATGGGCCATGCGGGGCTGACGACGCAAACGCACCAATTCGTGGCCGAACGGATGGCACGGGGCGGCATCGGTCAGGCGGGGGTTACGGCTGCGCCCTTTGCGGCCTGGATTGACAACTGGCAGATGGCAGGCCGGGCCCTGCCAGAGGCGGATGCGCTGTCGGCGCTCGATCTGCGTGCGGCGGGACAGGCGTTCTCCTACGAACTGGCGCTGGACGCCAAAGGCCCTCTGGTGCCGCAGGGAGTGCAAGGCTATTCGGTGAAATCCGAGAAGGGGCAGGCGAGCTATTATTACTCGCAACCATTCTACCACGTGACCGGCACGCTGACCCTTCCGGCAGGCGCGATTGCGGTGACCGGTCAGGCGTGGTTGGACCACGAATGGTCCTCGCAGCCGCTGGCTGAGGATCAAACCGGGTGGGACTGGTTCTCGCTGCATTTCGACAGCGGCGAAAAGATGATGGGCTTTCGCCTGCGCGACGGAGGCGCGGGCTTTACATCGGCCACATGGATCAAGGCCGACGGCAGGCCGCAGCCGCAGGCCCCCGGCGCGCTAAGGGTGACGCCGCTCGAAACGGCGGCAGTCGCGGGACGTAGCGTGCCGGTCCGCTGGAGGGTGCAATTGTCGGAAAAAGGGGTGGATGTGACCATCCGGACGCTAAACCCAGAAGCCTGGATGGACACACGCTTTCCCTATTGGGAAGGCCCGATCCGATTTGAGGGCACCCATGCCGGGCGCGGCTATCTCGAGATGACAGGCTATGAGTGACTGGAGGACGCTGCTCGATCGCGAGATCGCGACGGTTGGCGAATTGCCGAAAATGGAGAAGGTTAGTTTCCAGCGCCCTTCCCTCTACCATTTTAGACGTTTAACGGCATGATAGGTCTTCCTTGT
Source organism: Mesorhizobium sp. WSM4841 (assembly GCF_055811515.1). Classification (NCBI taxonomy): domain Bacteria; kingdom Pseudomonadati; phylum Pseudomonadota; class Alphaproteobacteria; order Hyphomicrobiales; family Phyllobacteriaceae; genus Mesorhizobium; species Mesorhizobium sp. WSM4841. Next base: position 161,713 of record NZ_JBVVQC010000007.1, on the reverse strand, counting down.
CGACGAAGATCACGTCCATGACGGGCGGCGCGTCGGCGTGAACCGGCACAGCATATTCGGCGAAGTTGGCGTTCGTGACGCGCCCGTTGCGGTTGTCGATCACCGAACGCCTGATCCGTTTAGGACATTCCAGGTCGATCGTGCCCGGGTGCAACTCGTCTCACTAGCTTGTATAACTAGTATCGACCTATCGGCATGAGCCATAAATGCAGCGCGGAAGACTTGATATGCTTCTGGCCTTTCTGGCCGTCGCACGGGAAGGCAGCTTTACGCGGGCCGCCGCGCAGCTCGGAATTTCGCAGTCCACACTGAGCCACACGATCCGCGATCTCGAAGAGGGCCTGGGCCTTCGTCTGCTGACCCGCACCACCCGCAGCGTTTCACCGACAGCGGCCGGCGAGCGCTTGCTTCGCAACATCGGCCCGCATTTCGAGGAGATCGAGGCCGAACTCGACGCCCTGAGCGAGTTGCGGGAGAAGCCCGCCGGCACCATTCGTCTCACCGCCAGTGATCACGCATTCAAATCCGTGCTCTGGCCGAAGCTGGCGAAGCTGCTGCCGGACTATCCCGACATCATGGTCGAGGTCTTCATTGACAACGCACTGACGGACATCGCCGCAGAACGGTTCGACGCCGGCGTGCGGCTCGGAGAGCAGGTTGCAAAGGACATGATCGCCGTACGCGTGGGACCGGATCTTCGCTTCGCTGTCGTCGGTGCGAAGCCCTATTTCGCCAAGCGGCCGCCGCCAACGACGCCGCAGGAGCTAACCGGTCACATTTGCATCAACCAGCGCTTTTCCACCAATGGCGGGCTGTGGGCTTGGGATTTCGAGCGAGACGGTCGCGAACTGAAGGTGCGGGTGGACGGCCAGATCGTCCTGAATGGCACGGTCGGGATTCTTGAAGCCGCGCTGGATGGTTTCGGCCTCGCCTATGTGCCGGAGGACGTGGCGGAGCCTCATCTTGAGAGCGGTCGCCTTATGCGGGTGCTGGATGAGTGGTCCCCGCCGTGGCCAGGATATTACTTCTATTATCCCAGCCGCCGTCAGACGTCCCCCGCTTTCGCTCTGCTCATCGACGCGCTTCGACACAAGAGCTGAGATATGTCGGTCCATCACCCAGCTTCGAAAGGCTGGTTATAAGGCTCAGGTCGGGCGTTGGCAGCATGTGGCCCACGCAGACGTTCAACTGCTCGGACTAAATGTCTGAAAAGCGCCGCGTTGCGGACCAGCCTGTGAATTGAAAAGCCCGCGCCTCCGGGAGAGGCCGCGGGCAACGGTCTGTTGGGATCAGAGGGACTGATCCAGTTGTAATGTGGGTACCTTCCATGATCAGCGCATCGGTCAAATGGATGAAAGCCCGCGCCCGGGGGAGAAGGATGCGGGCTGTGATCGGCGGGAGGATCCGATCTGGCAGCATTTGTCTACGGCTGCAGAAGTCGATCTTTCGTCGCTGGCCTGTGTTCCACACGGAAAAAAACGCCGCACAAGGATTGGTGAAATAGGTGGCGTTGCTGCTCGGCAAGACGCAGCAATCTTGCTAAGATTGGCGGTGGGAGGAGACGGACATGCAATCGCTGCCGATAGCCCATCCAAGCGTAGCGAAGGCGACAGCCGGGGTATCGCTTCCTCTCGCCTATTCCACCGCGACGCTCTGCTGGCTCCTGTCCGCCGGCGTCTACATCGCAGCCAAGTGGGTTGCCCCCGAAATGCCGCCTTGGGCGCTCTGCTTCTGGCGGCTAACGCTCGCCTGCGCGATCCTGCTGCCCATCGTCCATCGCCACCATGGGGCGATGCTCGTGCTGGTCCAATCCCGGGCGATCGAGGTGCTGGCCATCGGCGCGATCGGGCTGACCCTCTGTCAGGGCATGATCTACACGGGCCTCAACTACACCGACGCGACGACCGCCGGCATTATCATGGCCCTGTCGCCGATCATGACCATGGTGCTTGCCCGCTTCGTGCTCGACGAGCCCCTCGGCGTCTGGAAGGCGCTTGGTGCGCTGCTCGCTCTGGTCGGGATGGTGGTGATTGTAGCGCGCGGCGACCTTACCGCGCTGATGCGGCTCCAGTTCAATCCCGGCGAGTTGTGGATCGTCGGCAGCGCGTTTTGCTGGGGCCTCTACACCGTGCTGCTGCGTCGTTCCAAATTCGCTATCGAGCTTCTGCCGATGGTTGTCCTGCTGCTAGGAGCCGGCGCGCTGGCCGCACTCCCCCTTTATCTCTGGGAGCTGTTTTCCGGGGAGCGTTCGGCGCTGCATGCGAACGGCCTTCTGGCCCTCGCCTATGTCGCTGGCCCGGGCGGCGCTCTGATGTATTACCTCTACAACCGCAGCGTCGAGACGCTTGGCGCCGGGCGCGCCAGCATGCTGCTCTATCTGCAGACTGTCTTCGTTGCCGTGCTCGCTTATCTGTTCCTTGGGGAAGGCTTGCACGACTACGACCTCGCCGGCGCTGCCTTTATCGTCGCCGGCCTGGTGCTGGCCACCACGATCAAGCCGAGGCAGCGCACGGTGCATGTCGCGTAGGGAACATCAGCACCGCCGATTCCGAGACAGCGCTTAGCGATCAAGAGCCGAGGCGCACATCACGCCAGATGATTTTCGACGATTACGGATTTCATCACGTTCACACCTCGCCTCGCTAAATTAGGCAAGCCTGTATAGCGGCTTCACTGGACCGTTATCGCGGGTGCGCCGGGCTTGACGTCGCCGATCACGCAAGCCGACGTGTAACCATCCGCGACAATCTTTTCGACCAGGGCCGCCGCTCTGTCGCGCTCGCAGGCGACGAGCAGCCCGCCCGAAGTCTGTGGATCGGTGAGAAGATGGCGCCGCCACTCCGGCATATCGGTGGGCAGGAGCACCGCGTCGCCATAGCTCGCCCAGTTGCGCCGCGAAGCGCCGGTGACAAATCCTTGCTCTGCCAGCAGCACGGCTTCGGAAAAGAGCGGAACGTCGCGATCACGAATGACCAGAAGACAGCCTGAGCCGCGCGCCATCTCGAGAGCATGTCCGAGCAGGCCGAAACCGGTCACGTCGGTCATCGCATGGACACTCTCATCCTGCGCGAGCTCCGATCCGATCCGGTTGAGCAGGGTGGTCGAGGCGATCATCTCGACATAGGCGCTGGGCGGGAGCGCCTGCTTCTTGAAGGCGGCGGAGTAGATGCCGACGCCGAGTGCCTTCGTCAGGATCAAGGCGTCTCCCGGCCTCGCGCCCGAATTGCGCCGGACGTCATCGGGCCGGCATGTACCGATCACGGCAAGACCATAGATCGGCTCCGGCGAGTCGATCGAGTGGCCGCCGGCGACCGGGATTCCGGCGGTGGCGCAAACTGCCCGTCCGCCCTTCAAAATGTCTCGGACCATATGCGTCGGCATCTTGTCGAGCGGCATACCGAGAATGGCCAGCGCCATGATTGGCCGGCCGCCCATCGCATAGACGTCGGAGATCGCGTTGGTCGCGGCGATCCGCCCGAAATCATACGGATCGTCCACCATGGGCATGAAGAAATCGGTGGTGGCGATGACACAGGTGTCCTCGTCAAGCTGCCACACAGCGGCGTCATCTCCGGTCTCGGTGCCGACAAGAAGCTGACGAAAGGGATTGGTCTCGACCTGGTCTGCGAGAAGCTGCTGAAGGACGGACGGCGCCAGCTTGCAGCCGCAGCCGCCGCCATGGGCGAGACTGGTCAAGCGAAGCACAGGAGCATCGGCGACTTCAGGAGAGAGGGCGACTGCCATGGCAAGCCTCCTTAGATTGGCACCGAGCGAGATACCGAGTGGAATTGGCGTTGGCCGTACACCGGCGATCGTTCGGGGAACCGATTTGACGGAACGGAGAGATCAGACGCGGAAACGGTGAGAGCGGCCCGAAGACGCTTGGTGAGAGGGGAAAAGCGGACACATGCGCAGCCGCGGAGCGCACGCTTGCGCCACCGTCGGCCGTCGTCCGAAAAGCGCCCCGGCACGCGGGAGCCGTTTCCAATACCACGCAGCACTCTAAGATTATCCTTGGACAAGCGTCAATCGCACTCTCGTCCTAAAACATGAGTTATATCGTCAACTATAATCAGTAAGAAAATGCAGAGCAGTCGGAACGCTTTGCTTTGTTTGACATTGTCCTGTTTTGGATCAGAATGCACTCGTACCCTTGGTTCGGGATGCCCTTCGGAGCATCCGCTTCGGGAGGACATTCAAATGAACATCGAACTGTCACGGCGCGCGTTCCTGCAGACGGCAGGCGCGGGTCTCGCCGGTACTACGCTTGGAGCTCTCGGCTTCGGCGATATCGAAGCCGCACATGCCGAGGCGATACGATCCTTCAAACTCGCCAACACCACCGAGACACGGAACACGTGCCCATACTGCTCAGTGGCGTGCGGTGTGATCCTCTACTCAAAGGGCGATCTCAGGAAGGGCGAACAGGCCGAAATCACCCATATCGAGGGCGATACCGACCACCCAACCAACCGCGGCACCTTGTGCCCCAAGGGCTCGGCCCTGCTCGGCTTCGTCAAGGCCCCGACCCGCTTACAGCAGCCGATGATCCGCAAGCCCGGGGCGGACAAGTTCGAGCCGACAACGTGGGAAAACGCGCTTGACCGCATCGCCCGCCTGATGAAGGGCGATCGCGACCAGAACTTTGTCGCGACGAACAATGACGGCGTGACGGTCAACCGATGGATCACCACCGGCTTCCTCGCCGCTTCGGCGACGACCAATGAAACCGCGTTCGAGACCTACAAGGTGGTCCGCAGCGCGGGCATGCTGGTGTTCGATAATCAGGCACGTGTCTGACACGGCCCGACGGTGGCGAGTCTCGCCCCAACATTCGGCCGCGGAGCAATGACGAATTCCTGGACCGATATCAGGAACACCGATCTTGTCGTGATCATGGGCGGCAATGCCGCCGAGGCCCATCCTTGCGGCTTCAAATGGGTCACTGAGGCGAAGGCCAACCGTGGCGCCAAGCTCATTGTCGTCGACCCGCGCTTCACGCGCTCGGCTTCGGTGTCGGATCTCTATGCACCAATCCGTCAAGGCACGGACATCGCCTTCCTGCTCGGGCTGATCAACTATTGCATCGAAAACGACAAGGTGCAGCGGGACTATGTGAAAGCGTTCACCAACGCCGGCTATGTCGTCAAGCAGGGCTTCACTTACCAGGACGGCCTGTTTTCCGGCTACGACGAGGCGAAGCGCGACTACGACAAGTCAAGCTGGGACTACGAGGTCGGCGCGGACGGTTTCGCCGTCGTCGATGATACGCTGGCAAATCCTCGCTGCGTCTGGAACCTGCTGAAGAACCATGTCGCGGTCTACACGCCGGAGATGGTCGAGCGCATCTGCGGCACGCCGAAGGACAAGTTCCTGAAGGTCGCCGAGATGGTGGCGGAGTGCTCGTCGCCGACCAAGGCGATGACCTCGATGTACGCGCTCGGCTGGACGCAACACTCGAAGGGTTCGCAGAACATCCGCGCTATGGCGATGCTGCAGCTCATTCTGGGCAATATCGGCGTTCGCGGCGGCGGCATGAACGCGCTGCGCGGCCATTCCAACATCCAGGGGCTGACCGACGTCGGTCTGATGTCGAACTTGCTTCCTGGCTATCTGACGCTGCCCAACGAGAAGGAACCGGACCTCACCGCCTATATGTCGACCCGCGGTTTCAAGCCGCTCAGGCCGAACCAGATGAGCTACTGGCAGAACTACAGGAAGTTCTTCGTCAGTTTCCAGAAGGCCATGTACGGCTCGGCGGCAACCCCAGAAAATGACTTTGCCTACGACTACCTGCCGAAGCTCGACGTGCCCGGCTACGACGTGCTGCGCGCCTTCGATATGATGCACCAGGGCAAGATCAACCTGTATCTTTGCCAAGGCTTCAACGCGCTGCAAGCGTTCCCCAACAAGCAGAAGATCACGGCCTCGCTCTCCAAGCTCAAGCTCCTGGTCGTCATGGACCCGTTGGCTACCGAGACGGCGCGGTTTTGGGAGAACCACGGCGCGCACAATGACGTCGATCCGTCGGCGATCCAGACCGAAGTGATCGAACTGCCGTCGACGTGCTTTGCCGAAGACGACGGCTCCCTTACCAATTCGGGGCGCTGGCTGCAGTGGCACTGGGCCGGCGGCACGCCGCCGGGCGAGGCCAAGCGCGACACCTGGATCATGGCGCAGATACATCTTCGCCTGAAGGAACTCTATCGCAAGGAAGGCGGCGCCTTCCCCGATCCGATCCTCAATCTCCATTGGCCCTATGCCGATCCGGGCGATCCGACGGCCGAGGAAATCGCTCAGGAGATCAATGGCCGAGCGCTCGCGACGGTGACGGACACGGCCGATCCGACCAAGGTGCTTGCCGAGGCCGGAAAACTGTTGCCGGGCTTCGCCGCGCTGCGCGACGACGGCTCCACATCCTGCGGCTGCTGGATCTATTCCGGCTGCTTTAACGAGAAGGGCAACAACATGGCCCGTCGGGATACTGACGATCCCGACGAGACCGGCGCCTACCTGAAGTGGGCGTTCTCGTGGCCTGCCAATCGCCGCATCCTCTACAACAGGGCGTCGGCCGATTTGAACGGCAAGGCCTGGGATCCCGACCGCAAGGTGATCGAGTGGGACGGGGCGAAATGGTCGGGTTATGACGTCCCGGACATCGCGCCGACAGCGAAGCCCGGCGAGGTCGGCCCGTTCATCATGAATCCGGAAGGCGTGTCGCGCCTCTTCACCCGGGGAATGATGCGGGACGGACCTTTCCCGGCGCATTACGAGCCGTTCGAATCGCCGATCGTCAATCCGGTCGCGCCCAACGTCCGGGGCAACCCGGCAGCGCGGGTATTCGAAGGGGATTTCAGGCAGTTCGCCGAGCCGGCCTCGGCGGAGTTCCCCTATGCGGCGACCTCCTACCGCCTGACCGAGCATTTCCACTTCTGGACCAAGCACGTCATCGTCAACGCTGTGATGCAGCCGGAGTTCTTTGTGGAGATATCGGAACAGCTTGCGGCCGAAAAAGGTATCGCCAAGGACGGTTGGGTGCGCGTTTGGTCCAAGCGCGGCTCTGTCACGGCGAAGGCGATGGTAACGAAGCGGATCAAGCCGCTGACCTGCGACGGCAAGACCGTCCACATCGTCGGCATTCCACTGCACTGGGGCTTCACCGGAGCGGCAAAGAAGGGATTCGGCCCGAACATGCTGACGCCCTATGTCGGCGACGCCAACATCGAGACGCCCGAATACAAGGCGTTTCTAGTCAATATCGAGCCCGTCTCCGGGCCGGTAGCATAGGGAGGCGGCGATGTTTCCTCCAATTGCCAATCCCTCGGTAACGGACGTGACGCCCCGCTTCTCGGAGAAGGATCTCGTCCGCCGCTCCGCCTCAACGGTACCCGCGCCGGCCGAGCGGCTGACAGAGGTGGCCAAGCTCATCGACGTTTCGAAATGCATCGGCTGCAAGGCCTGCCAGACAGCCTGCATCGAGTGGAATGACACGCATCCGGAGATCGGCGTCAACGCCGGCGTATACGAGAATCCGCCCGACCTGACGCCGGACATGTTCACGCTTATGCGCTTCAGCGAGTGGGAGAACCCAGAGACGAACAATCTCGAGTGGCTGATCCGGAAGGATGGCTGCATGCACTGCGAAGATCCGGGCTGCCTCAAGGCCTGTCCGGCGCCGGGCGCTATCGTTCAATATTCCAACGGCATCGTCGATTTCGTCCACGAGAACTGCATCGGCTGCGGCTATTGTATCAAGGGGTGCCCCTTCAACATCCCGCGCATATCCCGCGTCGACCATACGGCCTACAAATGTACCCTCTGCTCGGACCGCGTCGCCGTCGGCCAGGGTCCAGCCTGCGCCAAGGCCTGTCCGACCCAGGCAATCGTCTTCGGCACAAAGGAAGAGATGAAGCAGCATGCCGAGGGCCGCATTACCGACCTGAAGGCGCGCGGCTATGCCAATGCCGGCCTCTACGATCCGCCAGGTGTCGGCGGAACGCACGTGATGTACGTGCTGCATCACGCCGACCAGCCCGAACTCTATTCCGGCCTGCCGAAGGAGCCTAGGATCAGTCCTCTCGTGGAGGCGTGGAAGGGCATCACCAAATATGCCGGCCTGACCGTGCTTGGGGTCGCGGCCGGCGTCGGCCTGCTCCACCATCTGGTGATGGGGCCGAACAGGGTTTCGGACACGGATGAGGAGAATGCCGAACGGCTAGTGCGGAGTGACCGCCATGACAGCGCATGATGTCGAACCTGATAGCGTAGTTCATCCCGGCAAGCCCGTCACGGTGGACCGGTATACGGTGGGCGCGCGGATAAATCACTGGATCACGGCGGCGAGCTTGATCCTGCTTGCCCTGTCCGGCCTCGCGCTGTTTCACCCGAGCCTTTTCTTTCTGTCAGGACTGTTCGGTGGTGGCCAGTTCGCGCGCTTCATCCATCCGTGGATCGGCGTCGTTCTCTTCTTCAGCTTCTTCGGGCTTTTCATCCGGTTCTGGAAGGCGAATCTGTGGAAGCGCGAAGATGGGGCCTGGCTCACGCGCTTTCGCGACGTGCTGGCCAATCACGAGGAGAACGTGCCGGAAGTCGGCAAGTATAATGCCGGTCAGAAATTCGTATTCTGGGCCATGTCGGTCTTGATCATCATCCTGATATCGAGTGGCCTGGTCATCTGGGATCAGTATTTCTCCACCTACACGACGGTCGGTCAACAGCGGATGGCACTCCTCATTCATGCCATCGCCGCCGTTGCGATGATCGGCGTTTGGATCATCCACGCCTATTCCGCCCTCTGGGTGCGAGGCACGATTCCCGCCATGATACGCGGTTCGGTGACGGGCGGCTGGGCCTGGCGGCATCATCGCAAATGGTTGCGGGAACTTGTTACGAAACCGGGCGGAAGATCGGGATCGAAGCCCGCCGAATGAGCGGGCGCTAATGCATGTCGCCCAAAAGTACGCAGCGGTTTTTGGACAACGACATGCATAGAAGCAAAAACTTAAGCGCGTCGCATGATTCCCTTCAGACGCGACGCGCTTAGTCAGCCAACCACGTGGCCCGTGTGGTTCGTGAGGTGAGTATGCCAAAGCAGATCGTTCCGTCGGATATCGATCCCACCGCCATCGGTGAAGTCTCGGCGCCGCCTTACGTCCGTCTGCCTGATCCGACGCGTCTTTTCGTTCGACGCGCGCAGCGGTTGAATGCGCTGGCCGAAATCGATGAACTCGGTCCTTATCTCCGCTTTCTCGCGGCTCTCGCCGATGTCCAGCACGGCATACAGGACGGCCTGTCCGATCCGGATCTGCCGGAAACGGAGGTGCGTGAACGGGCGCACGCTTTCGGGATGCCTCCACTCGATCGTGACAGGTTCGCCTCCGGGGCGTTCTTCGAGACGCTCGACCGCTTGGTGCTGGCGGCTTCGGCCATCGAGAAGCCTCGGGCCGCGGCAGACGCGCTCGACCGACTGAAGCTGGCCGCGCCTGCAGAGCGCGATGCCATGGTGCGCAACGTGCTCGCCGATGCAATTGCGGCTGACGCATTGGCCGAGCATGTTTATGTCGCGGCAGCGCTGCAGCTTCATTTCGCGCGTCTTGCCGCTTGCCTCGACGCCTCCACGCTGGTCCCGGTAGGTGACGGCGCATGCCCCGTCTGCGGCGGGCCGCCGGTGTCCTCGATGATCGTCGGTTGGCATGGCTCCCACGGGGCAAGGTTCTGTGCATGCTCGCTCTGCGGGACGCTCTGGAATTATGTGCGCATCAAATGCACCCTGTGCGGCTCGACCAAGGGGATAGGCTATGTGGAAGTCGAAGGCGGACCCGGCACTGTAAAGGCCGAGACCTGCGATTCATGCGGCTGCTATGTGAAAATCCTGCATCAGCACAAGGATCCGACCCTCGATCCGGTTGCCGATGACGTGGCGACACTCGGCTTGGACCTGCTCGTCCGCGAGAGCGGCTACCGTCGCGGGTCGTTCAACCCATTCCTTGTCGGATACTGAGGACGCGATGACCGCTTTGCCTGCACGTCGCCTGCGTGATCTTCCATCGGTCGATGAGATATTGAAGACGCCGCTCGGATCCACGGCGATCCAGCGCTTCGGCCGGCAAGTCGCGACGGCGGCTGTCCGCGCGGCACTTGCCGCAGCGCGGGAGGCCTGCCTCGGCGGAGCAGCAGTGCCGCAGCCCGGCGACGTCGCCGCCGACGCGGTTGAACAACTCAAGGTTGCAGAGCGCCCTTCCCTGCGACCGGTTTTCAACCTGACCGGCACGGTGCTGCACACCAATCTCGGCCGGGCGCCGCTGGCTGAGGAGGCGATCGAGGCGGTGCGCTCTGCAATGTGCGAAGCGGTCGCTCTCGAGTTCGACCTCGAGACAGGCAAGCGCGGCGAGCGGGATGATCATCTGCGTTCGCTCGTTTGCGAACTGACGGGAGCGGAAGACGCAACTGTGGTCAACAACAATGCGGCCGCTGTCCTTCTTGTCCTCAACACGCTGGCGCTCGGCCGCGAGGCGATCGTCTCGCGCGGCGAATTGATCGAGATCGGCGGCTCGTTCAGGATGCCCGAGATTATGGCCCGCGCCGGCGCCAAGGTGGTCGAGGTCGGAACCACCAACCGCACGCATCCGAAGGACTATGTCGCGACGCTCGGCCGGAAGACCGGGTTGGTCCTCAAGGTGCACACCTCGAACTACCGGGTCGAGGGGTTCACGGCTGAGGTGGGCGCGCGCGAACTGGCTTCCATTGCCAAGGCGCAGGACGTGCCCCTGGTCCACGACCTCGGCTCCGGCACGCTTTTCGATCTTGCTGCCTATGGCCTCAAGCATGAACCAACCGTGCGCGAGGCGATTGCCGACGGCGCGGATCTGGTCACCTTTTCCGGCGACAAGCTGCTCGGCGGACCCCAGGCGGGCTTTATCGTCGGCAGCAAGGCTCTGCTGGCCGCGATCAGCCGCAATCCGATGAAGCGGGCGCTCCGCGTCGACAAGCTTCGGCTCGCCGCGCTGGAGGCGACGTTGAAGCTCTATCGCGACCCTGATCGCCTGGCGGAGAGACTGCCGACGCTGAGATTGCTGACGCGCCCCTCGGCCGAGATCGCAACCCAGGCGGAGCGCCTTGCCCCCATGGTTGCCAATGCTCTGGGTGAGGCATTCGTGGTGGAGACTGTGGAATGCCGCAGTCAGGTCGGTTCGGGTGCCCTGCCGCTTGAGACGATACCCAGCGCCGGTCTTGTTGTACGGGTAAAGTCCGGCGGCGGGAAGTCGCTGGGAGCGCTTGCAGCGGCATTGCGCGGGCTGCGCGTTCCCGTGATCGGGCGCATCGAGGACCGGGCGCTTGTGTTCGATCTGCGCTGCCTCGAAGACGAAGCGGGGTTCTGTGCAAACCTCGCCGGCTTCGATTCTGGAGGAGCCGATGCGCTGGTTTGAGAGCCTCGCGCGCCGGCCGGCCGAAGTGCCCCGGCCGGCTGACGTGCCCCGGCCGGCTGACGTGCCGGTCGCCGAACGTCTGGCAAAGGCCTTGGAAGCGGCCAGGCGCAGCGATTATGCGGTCGCCTTGAGCATATGGGAGCCGCTCGCTCATGCTGGGGTCGCGCGTGCGCAGAACAATATCGGCGCCTGCTTCGCAGAAGGGCTTGGCGTCGACCGGGACTGCGACCTCGCCTTCCGCTGGCTGGCGCTTTCGGCCGAGGCCGGCGATGCCGTCGGGCGGCGGAACCTGGCGTCGCTCTATTTCCGCGGCGAGGGCGTCGCGCAGGACTACGGCCGCGCAGCCGAGCTCTACCGAGCAGCCGCGGAGCAAGGCGACGGACCGGCGCAGGACATGCTGAGCTGGATGCTGCTCGAAGGCGAGGTGTTCGATCCCGACCCAGCAGAGGCACGGCGCTGGGGGACTGCCGCCGCCGAGCAGGGAATAGCGTCGGCCATGACACGGCTCGGCATGATCCATCACAATGCGCTCGGTGTGCCGCGCGATCCCGCTGAGGCAGTCCGCTGGTGGCGTCGGGCTGCCGTGCGCGGGGATGCGGACGGGCAGGCCATGCTTGGCGCCGCCTGTCACTTGGGAGCGGGTGTCGAGGCCGACGCGGTCGAGGCATATGCCTGGCTTCTGCGCGCGAACGCAGCAGGCAGCTCGCTCGCCGAGCGGTATCTGCCGGCCGCGCGTGCCGGCCTCACCCCTGACGAGACCGCCGAGGCCGAAAATCGTGCCGCGGCATCATTGACGGGGGACGGATCATGATCGTCGGCACGGCGGGCCATGTCGACCATGGCAAGACCGCGCTGGTGCGTGCGCTGACCGGCGTCGACACCGACCGCCTGCAGGAGGAAAAGGCGCGGGGCATGACCATCGATCTCGGCTTTGCCTACCTGCCGGCACCGAACGGGGACGTCATCGGCTTCATCGATGTTCCGGGGCACGAACGGTTCGTGCATACGATGCTCGCCGGCGCCAGTGGCATCGATTTCGTGCTATTGGTCATTGCCGCCGACGACGGGATCATGCCGCAGACGCGCGAACATCTGGCAATCATCGATCTGCTCGGCATCAGGCGCGGCGCGGTCGTGCTGGCCAAATCCGATCTGATCGCGCCCGCACGGCGCGCCGCCGTTCAAGCGGACATCCGTGCCGCGCTTGCCGATACAGCACTTGCCGAAGCAAACATAATGCCCACCTCGGCCGTCAGCGGTGACGGTATCGACGATCTGCGGCATTTCTTGTTTGAGGAGGCGTCGCGCTTTGCCGGCCGCGCATCCTCTGGACGATTCAGATTGGCGGTCGACCGATGCTTCACGCTGCACGGCATCGGCACTGTCGTGACCGGCACGGTCCTTTCAGGATCAGTCGGCGTCGGCGACCACCTTGTCGTTAGCCCGTCGGGCCTGGCGGCGCGTGTTCGCTCGATCCACGCCCAGAACAGGCTGGCTGAGCGCGGGCGGGCAGGAGACCGTTGCGCGCTCAACCTGGCTGGTGACGGCATCGGCAAGGAGGCGATCGGGCGCGGCGACATCATACTCGACCCGGAACTTCACGCGCCGACGGGTCGGATCGACGCAAGGCTGCGCGTCTTGCCAGGAGAGCCTAGGCCGATCGGCCAGTGGTTCCCGGTACGCCTCCACCACGCTGCGGCCGAGGTTGGGGCAAGGGTCGTGCTTCTCAGTGACGAGCCGGTCAGACCCGGCGGCGTCGCCAAGGTTCAATTGGTGCTGGACAATCCGATCGCGGCTGCCGCTGGCGACCCCTATGTTGTGCGCGACACCTCGGCGCAGCGGACCATCGGCGGCGGACGCCTGATCGATCTGCGGGCGCCGAGCCGGAAGCGCCGCACGCCGGAACGGCTTATCCAGATCGAAGCATATGCCGTCCCGGATCCCGACGCTGCTGTCACCGCACTGCTCGACACGCCGCCCCATTACCTTGACCTTGGCTCATTCGCGCGCGACCGGGCGCTCGGCAGCGACGAGACGCAGAGACTGGTCGACAGCCTCGGATTGGTCTGCATTCCCATCAGGAAAACGCTGTTCGTTCTCTCGCCGGCATGCTGGATGCAATTCAGGCTCGGCCTGGCCGCGAACTTGAAGACCTTTCACGCGGACAATCCGGATCTGCCGGGAATCGGCATGGAGAGATTGCGCCTTCAGCTTGACCCACGACTTCCGGCGCCGATGTTTGCAGCCGCTCTGCGAATGCTGGCGCGCGCCGGCAAGCTCGCCCTTGACGGCGCCTGGGTGCGGCTGCCCGGCCATGAGGTCCGTCTGACACCGCAGGACGAAACGCTGTGGCTGCAAATCGAGCGGCTCATCGGCGGCTCGACGCGATATCATCCGCCGAGGGTCCGCGATATAGCCGATATGTTGGCGAAGCCGGAAACGGAAATCCGCCGGATCCTGAAACTTACCGGCCGCATCGGGAGAGTATACGAAGTCGCCCATGATCATTTCTTCCTGCGCCCGGCATTGGCCGGGATTGTCGAAATCGTCGACGACCTGACGGCGGCCGAGCCGGGCGGGCGGTTTAACGCCGCCCAGTTTCGCGATCGTGCAGGCAGCGGGCGCAAGGTTGCCATCCAGATCCTTGAATTTCTCGATAGGCATGGCGTCACTTTGCGACGCGGCGACCTGCGGCTCGTCAACAGGCATCGACGGGATCTGTTTCGCTCACCGGCCGATAGTGAGCCGGCAATAGCGGAAGTTTCTGGAGGAGCATCGTCCCCGGTGGGGCGTCCGGACTTCAAATCCGGGAGGGGCCGCGAGCCGGTCCTTGGTGGGTTCGACTCCCACTCTCTTCCGCCACTCTCGCAAAGGCGCGATGACGGTGACAACCCGCTTTCTCGTTGAGCTCAAGACAGCGGCCGAGGCCGCCAAAGTCGCGGAAGGCCGTTTCCGACGGGAAGCTGCAGTCCGGATCGCGGCGCTCGAACAAGAGCGCGCCTTCGCCTTCAGGCGGCTCAATCTCATTCAGGCGATCGCCGAGGCCATGGCATCGGCCGACAGTGAGGAGATAGCCGTCGCCAGCGCCTTCGCCACGCTGCGCACGCGACTCGGCTGGAATTCCGACAGCGAAGCGCGCTCGGAGGTGATCGCGCGTTTCGGCCAGGTTGTGCTGGCGATATTCCGGGCGTCGGAGGAAGAGGAATCCGCCAATGACATTCCTGAGACCCTGGCGGGTTTCGAACATTGGTATGCCGAAACCCGTGGATCGCCCTTCTGGCTCCTGTTCGAGCGCCAGATGCAAGACACGCCCCGTGTCGACTTTTAAGAAGCGCAGGTCCATCCGGGCGCATTGTTGACGCTCAGGCGATCAGGACTGCGACCGTTTGGCTCCTCTCACCTTCTGAGATACAGCCATAGTGTCGTCGGCGCCAGGATGGCGGTCAGCGCCACCGGCGCGATCAGGGCGAGGACGACCTGACCGAGCGTCGCCCCGCCAGCCATCAGCCCGCGCAGCGCCGTCGTCATCAGCGACACTGGGTTGACTTCGACGATGGCCCGCAGCCAGTCCGGCATGGTGCCGGGGTCGACCATGATGTTTGAGGCGAAAACGAGCGGGAACAGGAAGGTAAAGCCGAGCGTCATCACCGTGGTTGGCGTGCGGATCAGCAGGCCGAGCACGATGAATACCCAGCCCATGCCGAACCCGATGGCGATCAGCATGGCGAAGGCGGCAAGCACGCCGAGGATGCCTGCCTCAGGCCGGTAGCCGAGGATCAGCCCGATGGTGAGAATGATCGAGGCGGCAATCAAATGGCGCAGGATGTCACCCACCATCAGGCCGGCGAACGGAGACAGCGACCAGATCGGCAGCGATCGGAAGCGGTCGAATAAGCCCTTGCCGAGGTCGGTCGACAAACCCATGCCCGAATAGACTGCGTTGAACACCACGGTCTGAACCAGGATGCCGGGTAAGAAGAATTGCAGGTACTCGCCAGGCGAACCGGCGAGCGCGCCGCCGAAGACGAAGGTGAAGAGCAGGGTGAACATGATCGGAGTCATCACCAGATCGAAGAGTTGCTCCGGCACATGCTTGAATTTCAGCACCGCGCGCCACCCGAAGACCAGCGCGTTGGAAAGGGCTGATGGGGTCCTAGGTCGGGCGACGCTTTGCAGCCGCTGCAGGGATGTCGTGTCGATCATGGCTTGTCACCTGCCTTCCGGCTTTCACCGAGGCCCGGCTGGCCCGTCAGCGCGAAGAAGACCTCCTCGAGGCTGGGTTGGCCCATGGAGAAATCCGACAGCTCGATGCCGGCGGCGACCAGATCGGCCAGCGCCTCATTGGCGGCCTTCGCTGTGCCGGCAAGGACGGAGAGCTCAGCGCCTTCGGCGCTGCGTTGGACAGGATGTTCCAGCCGGCGTTCCAGAATGGTCGCCGCTTGGTCCGCCCGTGCAACATCGGCGAGCGCGACATGGAGAAAGCCGGAGCCGGTGGCCGCCTTCAGTTCGCGGCTGGTACCCTCGGCGATCTTCCTGCCGTGGTCGATGACGGCGATACGCGCTGCAAGTTGATCGGCCTCTTCGAGATATTGCGTGGTGAGCAGGATGGTGACGCCGGCCTCGGCGAGGCCGCGGATCATGCCCCAGACATCCTTGCGGGCGTTCGGATCGAGGCCTGTAGTCGGCTCGTCGAGGAACAGCACGCCCGGCGTGACGACCAGCGAGGCGGCTATGTCGAGCCGCCTTCGCATGCCACCCGAATAATCCCTCACCTGCTTCGTCGCCGCTTCGGACAAGCCGAAAGCCGCGAGCAGGTCGTCCGAACGGGTTTTCGCGGCGCGACCGCGAAAACCCCAGAGTCGGGCGAGCAGGACGAGGTTCTCCCGGCCCGTCAAGTCCTCGTCGAGCGAAGCGAACTGCCCGGTCATCGCGATTGCCGCACGGACCGCATGCGGGGCCTGCACGAGATCGTGCCCCATCACGGTCGCAGAGCCGGCGTCGGGGCGCGACAGCGTCGCGAGCATGCGCATCAGCGTTGTCTTGCCGGCACCGTTCGGACCCAGGATGGCGAAAATCATGCCGCGCGGCACATCGAGATCGACACCATCGACGGCGCGCAGCTTGCCGAACGTCTTGACCAGGCCGCGGGCGGAAATGGCTGACTGGACAAAACCCTTGGAGGGCAGGCCCATAGGAGAAGTATCGTTCATGCAATCATCCGGCAGTCGCAAAATGAAAGGCCAGCTTCGGCGCGATGGGTGCGTCGTCAATTTCTCTGCAGGCGCACGAACTTACCGTCTGGCTTATCCTCGTGCCAGAGGCTCCGACGACGTACCACTACCTGGCCGCTGAGGCTGAAAGCCGGTCCGATCATATGTCGGACAGGTCTCTAATCATCTTGGGGTTTTCACTCGATCACGGCGCAGGCCTGACGATTTCCGGCATCACCGGCAGGCTGGCTTTTGTAGTCGTCCTGTCCGCCGTGGATCATCAATGCCTTGCCTCGTATCGCCGTTTCTCCACCATCCAGCTTGACCATGCCGTTGAAAGCCTGGGCACGCAAAACGCCGTCGGCGCCGACCCGCTGATTTGGCATATCGCCCGCGTGCGGGCCTTTTCCAGTGAGGTATCCATGTTCGGCATTCGTCGGATTGAAGTGCCCACCGGCCGAGTCATGGCCGGTCTGATGGTCGCACTTTCCGGTTTCATGAACATGGAACGCGACCCACTCGCCCGGAGGCAGTCCTGTTACCTCCAACGCTATCAGCACGCCCTGCGCCGTCTCGGTCAGCGTGGCCGTGCCATTCTTCTCGCCGGCCATGTTGACGAATTCGGCTTTCGCGGTCGCGGTGTCCTGAGCCGCTGCAGGCATCGCGACCGCCAGCGCCAACCCTGTTGTTGCAACCAATCTTCTCATCGACTCGGCCTCCGGTTGTCCAAGCAAGCCAAACAACAAAGGGGTCTCTTCGTTCCATTTGGCAATTGAGTTTTTTTGTCTCCCGCACAGCCGCCAGGGAAGCGACGCCGACAACCTGTTCGATGTGTCTTCAGTTTACACCAATTCGAAGAGTTGCGCGGTTTGCCAGCCTGCAAGCAGTATGATGAGAATACCAACGAGCCTGAGAAGCGTCTTTTCTGCGATTGACTTCACTACCCAACCGGCCATCGGCGCTGCGACTACGCCGCCAAGAATCAAGCCGGCGACAGAGAGTAGATTTTCCGTTGGCTCTCCTGCCTCCGCCCAATGGCCCGTTACTAATGCAAACAAGAAGGTCAGAGACACCGAGAGCGTGATGAGGAACTCGCTCGCATTTACCGTACCAATAACGTAGCGGGGCGTCCCGCCAAAACCGAGAAGGCCCGTCGTTACGATGGGTCCCCATCCACCACCCCCTGCGGCATCGAGAAATCCACCACCAAGTCCAAGCGGAGGTACCGCGCCTGCAGGGACCGGCTTACTCGGGATCCGCCGGAATGAACGGAACAGGAGCCAAGCTCCGACAAGCGCCAGATATGTGGTCACATATGGCTTCATGATCGCTCCCTCAAACGAGGTGAGCACATAAGCGCCGAGAACGCCGCCGAGAACACCAAATGGCATCAGCCGCCAGAAAAGCTTCCAGTCGATATTGCGGTGATAGAGGTGAGCCGAACCTGAGGCCGCAGTGGTAAACAGCTCCGCTGCGTGAACTGAAGCCGAAGCGTGTGCAGGAGACACGCCAAACCCCAGTAGGGTTGTCGAGCAAATCACGCCGTAGGCCATGCCGAGAGCCCCGTCGACAGCCTGAGCTACAAACCCTACGAGCGCAAAAAGGATAAATTCCTGCATTTGGCTCTCCAACAAAGCGCGGGTCGTAATTGGCGAAAGAGGAACCGCTGCCTACAACGGATGCAATTTATATCTTCATGCTTCCACAATTCACCAAACGCCTGGCATCGACAATGGCGACGAACGGGAAACTGTCCGCTCGATCGACGTCTTTCCCGATACCTTCAAAGTCATGTGGCTTCTCAGAATATCGAGAGCGATCTCGAACAGGATGCCGGGTTGTCACTCTTCCCTGTCCTGCGCCGCGCCTCCTCGACCTGAGGTTTCACGAGTCGGACGCAGGCTTGCAGCTCCACCCCATATCTGTTTAATTGCCGGCATCCACAGGGGTGCTCCGTATCGTCGGGGCTGAGAGCTGGGCTGCAAGCCCGTAAACCCTAGAGCTGATCTGGATAATACCAGCGGAGCGAGGCGGGCGATGTTTTCTGGCGCACAGATTTCTCTTTCTCCGACAACCGGCGATTTCGTCGGTGTCGTCATCTCCGCGCTCGATGCGCTCGACCCTTGTCGCGATCGGTTGCGCATAGGCACAGACGATATTTCGACGCTGCCGGTCGGCCCGCTCCAGGGCCATCTCACGATCGAGCTTACGGTTTCGGCCAACAGCCCGACCCTGCGCTGATCTTTTCGCACCAGACAAGTCTCGCATGTCTCAACCTTTCTCCGCCGCGCCGCGAATCGCAGCCTTGTTCGCCAAGGTCGGACCGGCCTTGCTATCGGTTGGCACGCTGGTTTTGGCTTGGGACCTCTATGCGCGCATCTCGGGCATCTCGCCCACCACGCTGCCCGCGCCGTCACGCGTTCTCGCCCAGGCCATCCGGCAGCGCCAGGCGCTGCTCGACAACACCGTGCCGACGATCAGCGCCACATTGGCGGGCTTCGCCTGCTCGCTGGCCGTTGCCTTCATCCTTTCGGTGCTGATCGACTTCTTCAACCCGCTGCGCCGTGCCCTGTTCCCGGTGTTCATCATCAGCCAGACCCTGCCGCTGGTGGCGATCGCCCCGCTGGTCGTTCTCTGGTTCGGCTTCGGGCTGACGCCGAAGATCACGCTGATCGCCCTCGTGACTTTCTTTCCCATGCTGGTCGCGCTTGTGCAGGGTTATGACTCGACGGATCGGGACATCTCGGCGCTTCTGAGTTCGATGGGCGCTTCCCGCATGCGCATTTTCCTGCTGGCCCGCTTGCCCTCCTCGCTGCCCTATTTCTTCGCCGGACTGCGCATCTCGATCACCTATGCCGTGGTGGGCGCCATCTTCGCAGAATATGCCGGTGCGGCCAAAGGGCTCGGCATCTACATGCTCAACGCCAAGAACAATTTCCGGCCCGATCTCGTGCTGGCGGCCGTGCTGGTCAGCGCCTTGCTCACGCTAGCCCTGTTTGCTGCTACGGTACTGATCCAGCGCGTCGTCATGCCATGGGAGCGGCTCGATGGCGCACGAAAATCATGAGCAGGCGGCTGGAGCTGCGCCAAGTCAGGAAGCGTTTTGGCGACATCGACGTGCTTGCCGACATCACCCTGCACATCGAGCCGGGCGAATTCGTTTCAATCCTCGGCCCCTCCGGAGCCGGCAAGTCCACGATCTTCAGCTTGCTGACGGGCGGTCTCGGAGGCCACGGCGGCGATGTCGACTTCGACGGGCGGCCACTGGCCGACACGCGCCGACCGTTTGCCTTCATGCCGCAGCACGACGCCCTGATGCCCTGGCGCACGGTTATCGACAACACCGCGCTCGGCCTGGAAGTGCAGGGCATGTCCCGCAAGGCGGCGCGCGACAGGGTGGCGCCGTTCTTCGGCGAATTCGGCCTTGCGGGCTTCGAGCATAAGTATCCGGCGCAGCTCTCGGGCGGAATGCGCCAGCGCGCCGCGCTGTTGCGCACCGTCGTGCAGGACCGCGCCATGCTGTTGCTCGACGAGCCGTTCGGCGCACTCGACGCCCTCACGCGCACCGGCATGCAGCGCTGGCTTCAGACGATGTGGGACCGACACCGCTGGACGGTCCTGCTGATCACCCACGACGTCCGCGAGGCGGTCTTCCTGTCCGACCGCATCTATGTGCTGAGCGCCCGCCCCGCCCGCGTGCTGCGCGAAATCATCATACCTCTTTCGCGCCCGCGCAAGGATCTTGCCTCGTCGGAAGCCAGCGCCATCGAAGCCGACATCCTCGATACCCTGCTCGATCCACAGCCCGCCCAAAGGACATGACCATGCTTTCCAGACGCCTCTTCATCGCTGCCGCATTGATCGCCGGGTTCGCACCCGTCACGTCCGTCTCCGCCCAGCAGACTGTCACCGTCGCGCTAGACTGGACGCCGAACACAAATCATGTCGGGCTCTATGTCGCCCAAGCGAAAGGCTTCTACGCCGAGGCCGGGCTCGACATGCGGATCCTGCCCTACACCGACACTGCGGCCGGTACGCTGATCGCCAACCGCGTGGCCGATTTCGGTATACTGGGATCCATAGGATTGTTCACCCAACGCACGGCCGGCGCCGACCTCGTCGCCACCTACGCCATCATGCAGACAGAAGCCGGCAGGCTGGTGTTCAACGCCGACCGCGCCGATATACAGTCCCCCAGGGATCTGGACGGCCTGACCTATGGCGGTTTCGGCAGCGCCTGGGAGAATGCGCTGATCGGCACCATCATCCGCCATGATGGCGGCGAGGGCAAATTCGAAACAGTGACGCTGGGCACCTCCGCCTATGAGGCCTTGGCCAATGGCGCAGTCGATTTTACGCTCGAGGTCTACACTTGGGAGGGGATCAAGGCGGAGCTTGACGACAAGCCTCAGCGCGCCTTCCGTTACGCGGATTTCGGCGTGCCCGACCAACACACCAATTTCATTGGCTCGAGCCGAGCCTACCTCGAGAAGAACAAGGACACGGCAACCGCGTTCATCGCCGCGACCAGGCGCGGCTATGCCTTCGCCGTCGAACATCCGCAAGAAGCGGCTGAGATCCTGATAGCAGCAAACAGCGACATGCTGACTGACCGTCCATTGATCGAGGCATCGCTGAAGGCGCTGGTCGACGGCCACTATCTGCAAAGCCCCGCCGGCGCGATCGGCACGATCGATCCCGCAAAGATGGAGGCTATCGGCGACTACCTGTTCAAGGCCGGAGCCCTGCGCGACGGCGATGGGAACCCGGTCGGCGAACGACCCGATTTCGCGGCCTATTACAGCAACGCCTATCTGGACGGCGAAAAATGAGCCCGCCGCGGCGCATGCATCCTGTCGGCACTCGCCGTCGTCACCAGCAGGATCGGACTTGACCGGAACTGCATCGACCAGCTTCGACGCGCCGCTGCCGCCGCTGTCGAGCGCACGGCCGAACCAGTCCGGCCAGAGCCGGTCGGCGTGCTGGTCGTGATCGCAAGGCGGGACAGGCTGACGCTGGAACAATGCTCATGCGCATCGTGGTGGTCGCCGAACTGGTCGCGCGCGGCGGTGCTTACTCACTGGGCGCGGGTCCGGACTGACGTGATGGCTTTGTGTCGCGCTTTGGCGTCAGTTCCGCCTCGGGCTGGTCGCTCAATCGTTTCTTGAGGATGTCAATGAGGCTGACGGTGACCGCAATCACCGCCGGGCCGAGGACGAGCCCGGATGCTCCAAACAGGACGATGCCACCGACAGCACCGACAAAGGCCACCACCGTGTGGAGCCGCAGCCGGTTCCCGACAAGCATCGGATAGAGCAGATTGTCGATGCCGGCGACGACCACGCCGCCCCAGACGGTCAGGATCGCCGCGCTCGCCCAAGCCCCCTCCAGCGCGAGATAGATCGCTGCCGGCACCCAGATCACGAATGCGCCGAGCACCGGCACGATGGCAAGCAGTCCCATTGCCAAGCCCCAGAAGACCGGAGTGGGCAGGCCGAGCCACCAGAACATCAGGCCGCCCAGCGTCCCCTGCACAGCGGCGACAAGCACGGTGCCTATCAGGATCGCATGTACCGTCTCGGCAAGGCGGGACAGCATGTATGCCGTCTCCGCGGTACGCAGGGGCGAGAGACGCTCGATCCCCCGCAGGGCGGATTCACGGTCCCGCAGAAAATAGAACAGCAGATAAAATGTCAGAATGAACATCACGGCCTGATTGATCGAGCCGCGCAACAGCGATGTGCTTTGTGCCGTCAGCCATTGTACAAATGCGGCGACCGTGCCGGCCGGATCGAGTTGGTTCTCAATCCACTGGGCAACCGCCGAAAGCCTGGGATAGCCCGACACGAAGGCATCTGTGTTCCAACCCCGGATGACCTCCTCCATATAGGTGGCTCCGTTTACCGCCTCGCGAACAAGCTGCTGTGCCACGAAGACGAGCGGCAGGCCGACTGCCACCGCCGCGACGCTGACCGATATCAGCGCAGCCAGGTTTTGATTCCTGAGCCTTTCCTCGACCCGTCGATGAGCCGGATACAGGATGATTGCCAACACCACCGCCCAGGTCAATGCGGGCAAAAAAGGCAACGCCAAGAGATAGCAGACATACAGACCGATCGCCGTCGCGGCCACGATGCCGAGCAATCTCATTTGTTTCATATCGGGCATCTGTTTCAGGTCGGGCATCTCTCGCCGTCTCGCAAACCAAGCGAGCCTAGTGGATTTCCCAACAAAATGGCAGCTTCCGTTGCCGCACCCTACGGCTAGGCCGCTGTCGAGTGTGACGAAAATCCCGTGCGCGCTGCCAGCACCGCGGCCTGCCGGTCGTGGATGGTCTGACCTACGGCCGTTCTACAACTCGCTCGCGGCAGCGCAGCTTCACAGGACCAATAGAAAAAAGGCCGGACTGTTAAAGTCCGGCCAGGCATGAAGGTTCAAAACCTCCAGAGGGGAACGCGCCGGACGCAATGGGAGGAAAACATCCGACGCAATGCGTATATGGATCCGCACGGGTGGCGTTTCAACGACATGTGGTGGGCCACATCAGCCGCTCCATAGAGCCACCAGCGCGGATTCAGGTCACGGCCTGTGTTTCAGTTTTAGCGTAACAGACATGTGGTGCGTCGGCCCGATCAACGAGGGTCAGGCGAGGAGTGTCCCGCGGGACACTCCCCCTTCGTTTTTTACTCCGAGAGCGTGAAGGGAGCCGTGTATTTGTCGACGTTGTCCTTGGTGATGAGAAGGCAGTCAAACAGCTGCTTCTCGGTCGGCGCGCCGGTTTTGCCGGTCTTTATGAACGAGTCGGCCTGTTGTACGGCCTTCGCCGAGTAGACGGCCACCGGCTGGAGCACGGTGTACTGCAAGTCGCCCGCCTTGATCGCGGCGACAGCGTCCGGAGAGCCATCGAAGCCGCCGACCTTAATGCTCGACAGCTTTCCGGCTTCCTTCAGCGCGGCGATCGCGCCAAGCGCCATCTCGTCATTGCCGCTCGTCACGCCGATGATATCGGGATGGGCCTGCAGCAGGCTCTGCATCTTGTCGTGGCCCTGGGTCCGGTCCCAGTTGGCGACCTCCGAGCCGGCCTTCTTGAGGTCCGGATACTGGCTGATCACGGTCTCGTATCCGTTTGACCGGGTGGCGGCGTTGTTGTCGGACGGGGCGCCCAACAGTTCGACGTAGTTGCCCTTCTCGCCGATATTCGTCACCCATTGCTGTGCCCCCAGAGCGGCGCCCTGTGCGTTGTTGGAAACGAGCTGCGCCTTGGCCAGACCCTCCTGATTGATCTCGGCGTTGACCAGGAAGACCGGGATGTTCGCGGCAATCGCCTTCTTGACGGCGCCGATGGATCCGCTGGCGTCGGCAGGATCGAGGATGATCGCCACGGATTTGTTGGTGATTGCGGTGTCGATCAGTCTGCTTTCCGTGTTCGTGTCGGCTTTCGATGCGCCGACAGTCGCGGTGTAGCCGAGTTTTTCGGCCTCGGCCTTGGCCACATTGCCTTCGGTGAGCCAGTACGGGTTGGCGGGATCGATGACGATGATCGAAATGAGGCCTTCGGCCGACGCTGCGCTTACCGACCCTGCGAGGACCGGAGCGGCCAGCGCAAAGGCCGTGAGCATTAGAATTCTTGCCTTGCCATACATGAGATTTCCTCCTTGGTTAGCGACGGTACCGGTCAACCGGCAATCTTCTCGTGAGCGGGATCGGCCGTTCGGGCCTTGCCGGCTTGTTGCGGAGAAGTCGAAGGGCCGCCGGTCGAGCCCGGGAGCTTGACGCGACGGCGATACTGAATGGCGTTGAGCAGCACCGCCAACACGATGACCGCGCCGGTGAACACTGTTTGCCAGTAGGCGGACACGCCAATGATCACGAGGCCATCGGATAGGAAGCCGATGACGAAGGCCCCAACCAGCGTGCCGCGGATATTGCCTCGACCACCGGTGAGTGCCGCGCCGCCGATGACGACGGCCGCAATGGCGGTCAGTTCGTAGGAGTTGCCGGCGGTCGGCCCTGCCGAGGTCAGTTCCGAGGACAGGATGAGGCCGGCTACCGAGGCGCAGATGCCGGACAGCATATACACCGACACCTGCACTTTTTTCACCGGCACGCCGGACAGTTCCGCGGCGCGCTCGTTGCCGCCGGAGGCATAGAGCCACCGGCCGAAGGCCGTGCGATTGAGGATGATGCTGCCGATGATCGCGATGACCACCATGACCAGCACACCGATAGGGATACCGAACAGGCGGTTGAAGCCCAGCCAGTCGAAGCCGGTATTGCCCAGCTCCGGCTTGCCGCCGAGATCATTATATGTGAGGCCGTTTGTCATCAGCAGCGCGGCGCCCCGCACCACATAGAGCATGCCCAGCGTGGCAACGAAGGCCGGCACCTTCAACCAGGCGATAAGCACGCCGTTGACCAGGCCGACCAGTGCGCCGAGCACGCACACCAGCACCACGACCACCCAGACGGGGGGAAACAGCACGATGCCGAGCGTTTGCAACTGCACGCCCTGCATCAGGAATCCTGCGATTACGCCCGACAGTCCAAGCGTCGACCCCACCGACAGGTCGATGCCGCCATTGAGGATGACCAGCAGCATGCCGACCGCGAGGATGCCGAAGATGGCGACATGCGACGCCATGGTGAGGAAATTGCCCAACGAGAAGTAATAGGGCGACAGCATCGAGAAGACGAAGATGATCACCATCAGCGCGAGAAATGCCCGGCCCTCCAGCAACAGCTTGGCCACACTGAAGCCACCGGTCGATATCCTCGAGCCGGAGCGGCTACGATGCTGACTGGCGTTGGTCACGGTCTGGCTCCTGTATTCTTCATGATCAGACAAGCACCGCCTCGCCCGAGGCGGCCATGATCTGCTCTTTCGTGACATCGGCGCCGAACTGAGCCGAAATCCTGCCTCGGCGCATGACGATGATCCGGTGCGCGATACCAAGGCACTCGGCGACTTCCGAGGTCGAGAAGACGACCGCGAGCCCCTGCGCGGCCCGCTCGCCGAGCAGCCGGAACACCTCCGCCTTGGCGCCGACATCGATCCCGCGACTGGGCTCGTCAAGCAGCATGACCTTGGGGTCGGTGGTCAGCATCTTGCCGATGACGACCTTCTGCTGATTGCCGCCGGACAGCGATCCGATGGGCGCGCCTGCGCCCGCCGTCTTGACGCGCACATCGCGAATGGTTCCGTCGATCAGCGACCGCTCCTGCGACCGCGAAAGCAGCATCCCCTTGACGAAGGCGCCAATGCTGGCGAGCGACAGATTTGCCCCCACGGTCATCGTCTGGACCAGCCCGTCGCGTTGGCGGTCCTCAGGCACCAGCACAAGCCCCCTGTTTATCCGCTCCGCAATGCTGAGGCAGGAGATGTCGTCGCCCTCCAGCAAGACCCGGCCGCCCGTCACCGGCAATCGTCCGGCGACGCACTCCAGCAATTCCGTGCGCCCCGCGCCCATCAGCCCGTAAATGCAGACGATCTCGCCCGCGCGGACATCGAGCGACAGCCGGTGGACGACCAGGCGGTCCGAACTCGAAACATCGGCGACGCTCACATCGTCGATTGACAGGGCAATGTCGCCGAATGCGTATCCCGTGGGCGGCGATCCCAGGTCGAAGTTCTCGCCCACCATGTTACGGACGATCCATTCGAGATCGATGTTCTTCGCTTTGGCCGTGGCCGTGATCGTTCCGTCGCGCAGCACCACGGCGTGGTCGGTGATCTGCAGTGCTTCTTCGAGGTGATGGGAGATGTACACGATCGAAACACCGCGGGCGGTCAGGTCCCGGATCACCTTGAACAGCACCTCCACCTCGGTCGCACTCAATGCGGAGGTAGGCTCGTCCATGATCAGGATGCGTGAATCGACGGAGAGCGCGCGTGCGATTTCGACGATCTGCTGCTGGCCCAGGCGCAGATCCTGCACCAAGGTCATCGGATCGACGTCTTCCTCGAGATCGGCCATCAGCATCCGCGTCTGACGAGCCTCTTCCGCGAAGTCGAGGCCGGTCGCGCCCCGCAACTCACGGCCCATGAAAATATTGTCGCGCACACTCAGATTGGGCGCGAGACTCAACTCCTGATGGATTATCGAGATGCCTCGATCCCGCGCGTCGACGGTCGAGGAGAAGACGACAGGACGGCCATCGAGTTCGATGCTTCCGGACGTCGGCGTCTCGACACCGGAAAGGATCTTCATCAGCGTCGACTTGCCGGCGCCATTCTCTCCGAACAGCGTGGTGACCTCGCCACGGCGGATGTCGAAATTGACCCCCTTGAGGGCATGCGTTCCGCCATAGGATTTTACGATGTTGCGCGCCGCGAGCACGGTATCGCCGGCCGCCGGCTCGAATTGAGGCGCCGCATTCATTGAACGCTCAGCTTTACGGGTGTGACGAGCCAGCCCTTGGGATTGACCAATTTGAAGACGCCGATCACCGAAATCGTCTTGCCGGTGAGCTTGGTGTTGTCGATGGCCGACAATACCTGCTTCTTCATCTCGTTGTTCAAGGCCGATCCTGCGTTCTGATACTCGATCTGGTTGGTGAATTGCCCGAAGGCGATCGTTCCCGTGGCATCGCGCAGGTCGGTTCCGTTGATCGCCGGACCCGTCTGCACTC
The DNA here is from genome assembly GCF_055811515.1 of Mesorhizobium sp. WSM4841. Lineage (NCBI taxonomy): Bacteria > Pseudomonadati > Pseudomonadota > Alphaproteobacteria > Hyphomicrobiales > Phyllobacteriaceae > Mesorhizobium > Mesorhizobium sp. WSM4841. Next base: position 134,448 of record NZ_JBVVQC010000007.1, on the reverse strand, counting down.
GAATGACCAAAGTGCTGGGAACCTCGTCGACCTTGACGGCGTAGATGCCGGACTTTCCCTCACCGACCACGCCGGTGAATTTGACTGAGAATTCCGTACCGACATTGGCCGGCACGCCGTACTCCTTCTCCGCCACCGCCTTGTCCTTGGCGATGGCCGACGCAAGGGTAGCGGCGTTCACCGCGCGCTGCTCCACGGCGGATTGAACCTTCGGAAACTCGGACTTGCCGTATTCTTCCGGGGAGAACGCAGCCTTTCGCGCGTCCTCCGCCGAACCAATTATGACGACCTTGGTGTCGAGAACCATCGCGCCGAGCAAAATCAGGATCGCGGCCGCGGCGACAATCCAACGAACGCCGACCCGCCGATTGATCGTGGTAGCGGGCTGCGAACTCATGGTGCAACGACCTGCGGCATGACGCCGATCAGGTCACGATCACCACTGGCGGCGCTGCTGGATTTCATTCCATCTCCTCCCGAGATGATATTATTATCTTCAGTTGAAAAATTTTTCACGCGTTCATGTCGTTGTCAATCCGCCTTCACCGGGATCAGCGTGCAGCCGGCGTCATCGAGAGGAACTTTGTCGCGTAGCAGTTGATTGCGGCCGAGAACCCAGCCGGTATTCGGCTGCACGATCGTGTGACCGCGATTGCATGCGCTGGTTCGTCAGCCCAACCGCCGTAAGCAAGAAATTCCTCACGAGCCGAAGCCTTTCGGAACAGTCAGGCCTCAGGCACAAAATCGACCATACGTTAGTGTTAAATTCACGTCAAGACATGTGATATTCTGCCCATTCTCCGGCACTGCCGGAGAATGGGCACCTGTCAACAAAGCTTAATATGCTGTTTTCGTGTGGTATTTTTTGAAAACAGCGCATACCCGCGAGGTGTTCGTCCCAAATCAGGGCGCCATCACAATCGCATCAGATTCCTGTCGCTGAGCTGCGCGACAGCGGCATCGAGTTCGTCGGACATCCGCTGCGGGTCCCAGTTACGTGCACGGCCGGCAATGGCGGCGATCTGCTTCAAATCGCTCATGGTCAGGGAACCACCAATGGCCAGGGTCGTGCGCCGCATGACGATATCGGCCAGATGCTCGACGAATTCATTACGAACGATGTAGTCGATTTCGGATGTGCCGTAGTCGCTTGCCCCCGGCAGGCGATCTTCATTGTCTCCTGAACTTTGGTGGCGGGCGATCGGCAACGCCTTGGTTCCGTAGCGCGACAGAAGTTGGTCGAGACGGCGTTCGTCGGCGCCCGAAGCCGATCTGGCATCCGCCAGCCAGGCAGCTCGCGCCGCAGGCTCGGTTGGAAAACCCTTGCCGCCGCCGATCGGCATCGATCGCGTGGTGACCTTGCGGCCGCGTCCCAGCCGGTCGAGTACCGTGTCGGCAACCTCCTCGGCAAAGCCGCGGAACGTCGTCCATTTGCCGCCGACCAGCGAGATAATCGGAAACGGACGCGAACCTTCCGGCTCGACGACCGGTGCCGAATGATCCCGGCTGATCAAGCCGGGGACAGAGGCGTCGGATGCAGGCAACGGTCTGATGCCGCTATAGGCATAGACGATCTGGTCGCGTCCAAAGCTCATGCCCGGCATCAGCGCACGCACGCTTTCGAGCAGATAGTCGATCTCCTGCGGCTCGCAGCGTACTGTGTCCGGGCTGTCGGCCTGGATGTCGGTCGAGCCGACGAGCGCCAGACTGAGATAGTCGTAGACAAGGCAGATGCGGCCGTCGTCGGCTTCGAAGTAGAGCATGCGGCCTGCCAGGCTTCGTACCAGTTCGTCGTGCTTCAAAAGGATATGCGAGCCCTTGGTGCCGCCGATCATTTTCGATGGCGCGCCGAGCGAGGCGTTGACATCGTCGATCCACGGACCGGCGGCGTTGACGACCAGTTTCGGCCGTACCGCAAATACGGCGCCGTTCGCTGATCGGAAGGCCAGCACGCCATTGGACGACGAAACCAGCGTCGTGTAGTTGGCGGCCGCGGCGAGGGCATTTGCTGCCAGCCCGTCGGTGATCAGTTCGAGCACCAGCCTTTCGGGATGGCTGATCTTGGCGTCGTAATAGATGCCGGTGGCGACGATCGACCTGGTCAGTGCCGGTATCTCGCTCAGCGCCCGCCGTCGCCCGACCAGTCGGTGGCGCGGCATGACACGATGCCGCGACCCATAGAAATCGTAGATCGTCAGGCCGATCTTGATGAGGACGGCGCCGCGACTGCGCGGCGCGCTGGTCGAGCCCAGCAGTGTGCGCAATGCCGCCCACATGCCCTTGCTCCAGGAGAAGATCGGGATGATTGTCGGCAGCGGGCTGACATAGTGCGGCGCGTTCTTCAACAGCAGGTTGCGCTCCAGCGTCGACTGTGCCACCAGCCCGAACTCGCCCGTTTCGAGATATTTCAGGCCGCCATGGATCAGCCGCGATGGCGCAGCACTTGTGCCCGAGCCAAAATCGCCCTTGTCGACGATCAGGCAACTGACGCCTTGCGCGCACAAATCCCGGAACAGACCAGCCCCATTGATGCCGGCGCCAAGAATGACGACGTCGACGTCGCCCGTCTTGTTCATAAAGGCGAGGCGGTCGATGGGGTCGGCTGAGCCGGGGTCGGCTGCGCCTGCGTCGCCGGAAGGGCTCATGGCTTAGTCATCTTGACGATGCGCAGCTTTACGCCGGCTCGTTCGAGTTTTTGTGCCTGCGCATCGCTTACGCCGTCGGTCGTCAGCACCGCGTCGAAACGGGTCAGATCGTCGAAAACATGCAGGGCGACCTTGTCGAACTTGGAATGGTCGACGACAAGAATGCGCTTGGTCGAGGCAGCGACCATCGCTTGCTTGACCCGGACCACATGCTGGTCCTGGATGAAGGCCGTGGTGCCTGAGATCGCCGAAGCCGAGCAAATCAAAAGATTGGCACGCAATTGCGCCACGGCATTCTCGCAGACGATGCCGATATAGGCATTGTAGGTGCGGTGGTACTGACCGCCCAGGCAGATGAAGTCGATATCGTCGACATTGGTCAGCAGTGCTGCAGTCGCGACGCTGTTGGTGATGACGGTCAGTGGCTTGATGTCGGGCAGCAGAGGCGCGATCGCGTTCGCCGTGGTCGAATCGTCCAGCATGACGGCCTGGCCGGCCTCTACATAATCCAGCGCCGCATGCGCCAGCGCATCCTTCTCGGCTCTGCCGACCGTCACCCGATAGCGGAAAGCGCTTTCATAAAGACCGGAAGGCTGCACCGTCACCGCGCCGTGCAGCTTGCGCAGCACGCCCTGGTGCGCCAGTTGGTCGATATGGCGGTGGATGGTCATCCGCGACACGCCGAAATGCTCGACCAGGTCGTCGATGCGCACCTGGCCGAATTTGATCACATAGTCGGCGATTTCCTCGCGCCGTTCGTCGGCCTTGATCATGCAGCCCCCTCAATGCTTTGCCCCGCCAGCCTTTCGATCTCCAGCCATTGCGGCTTGAGCGATTCGGCAATGCGGCAATAGAGAGAAAAACGGTCCTCGAAAACCGCATTGCGCGCCGCGTCGGGCAGATATTCATGGCTCGTCTTGCTGACCGCGCGCGCCCCCTGTTGCGGTGAGGCAAACAGGCCAACCGCGGCGCCGGCACAAAGGGCTGCGCCGAAGGCAGCCGCCTCGTCGGTCGACGTCACGATGACCGGCACATTGAGCACGTCGGCGAACATCTGCGCGAAGGCCGGATTGCGCGACCCGCCGCCGGTGAGCCGCACCTCACGAACGGCAAAGCCGTCGCGCAGCGCTTCGACGTGCGTGCGGTGGTTGAAGACGATACCTTCCAGCACTGCCTTCAGCATGTCGCCGCGATCATGCCAGCCATGCAGGCCGAGAAAGCTGGCGCTGGCGGCATTGCCGTAAGGCGAGCCGAACAGATAGGGATGGAACAAGATGGTCGAAGGCCTGCCAAGCGCAATGTCGATCTCTGCCGCCAGCATCTCGTGGATCGAGCCGCCGGTCCTTTTTGCTTCGTCCTGTTCCGGGCGGCAGAGCGTGTCGAGGAACCAGTCGTAATTCGCCGTCGAGGCCGGCGAGATCGACATGTTGTTCCAACGCCCAAGATCAATAGCATTGCGGCAGAACCAGCGCAGGTCGACGCGCGGCTCGGTGGAAACTATTTCGTTGATCGAATAGGTGCCGGCGACGATGCTGACCACGCCCTCCTCGTGGCCGCCCATGCCAAGCGCCGAGGCAGTGACATCATGCAGGCCGCAAGCGACCGGCGTCCCTTCAGCAAGCCCGCTCAGCGCCGCTGCATCGGTGGTGACGTAGCCGACGATGTCGGCCGAATGCATCATCGGCGGCAAGGCTTCAAACAATGCCTCAAGACCGAAAATGCGCATCGCCTCCGGCACATGGCTTTGCGTACGCACATTGGTGAACGAGGTGCTCGCCTCAGTGAGGTCAGTGCCGATGGTGCCGGTCAGACAGAAACGCAGCCAGTCCTTGCAGGCGAGTATGTGCGCGACCCGGCTGAAGCGTTCCGGATCGTGCTCCCGCAACCAGACCAGCAGCGACGACGGTGAGGAAGCGTGCGGCACCTGGCCGGTCAGGGCGAGCGCTTCGGCGAAGACCGAACCTCGCGACCATCTGTCGACGATTTCGCCCGCCCGGCTGTCCAGCGACAATATGCCGGGGCCTAGCGGCCGGCGATCGCTGTCGAGCAGGTACAGGCCATCGCCATGCGCGGTCGCCGCCACCGCCTTAATGTCGCTGGCTGGCCGGCCGCCCAAGGCAATGGCTTCCCGGATCGCCTCGGCTGTCGCCTGCCAGAGGCCGGCCATGTCGCGTTCGACCCAGCGCGCGTGCGGCATCGATTGCGGCACCCGCCGGCGCGCCACCGACAGTTGCGAACCGTCGGCGTCGAAGATCACCGCCTTCGTCACCGTCAGGCCGTTGTCGATCCCAAGCAGGCTGGACATGGCTACCTCTCAGCTCATCGCTTGCCGGTACGCGTTGCGAGTAGGATTTTGGTGCATAGCGCTTGACGACGGCGGGGAAAGCTGCCCGGCGAAGCAACCGCCGAACACCCGTTGGGAATTCCGAACCAACGGAATAGACCATACAATGGTGTTAAATTAACGTCAACATGTGTGATTTTTGGAAGCAATCTTGCGGCGGCCAAGCACCCTTACTAGCGCCGAAGTCCCGAGCTCGCCATCATTGATGCGGCTTTCGCAGACTGTTTTGGATCTCCCGGAAGCCGCTGAACGGCGACCGAGATAAATCGTGGCAGCTATTGGCGCAGCCGCCACGACAAGGGCCTCACAGCCTAGTCGATGTCGAAGGATACACCCTGGGCCAGCGGCAGCGCCTTGGAATAGTTCACCGTGTTGGTGGCGCGCCGCATGTAAGCCTTCCAGGCGTCGGAGCCCGACTCGCGGCCGCCGCCGGTCTCCTTCTCGCCACCGAAGGCACCGCCGATCTCTGCCCCCGATGTGCCTATGTTGACGTTGGCGATGCCGCAGTCGGACCCGTCGACGCCCAGGAAGCGCTCGGATTCCTGCAGGTCGCGGGTGAAGATCGACGACGACAGCCCCGCTCCGACCGCGTTGTGCTCGTCGAGCACGGCGTCGAAATCCGAGTACTTCATCACATAGAGGATCGGCGCGAAGGTCTCTTCCGTCACCGGCGAGACCTGCTTGGGCATCTCGACCAGCGCCGGACGAACGTAATAGGCGTCGGGATGGCCATTCTCGACCCGCGTGCCACCGGTCGCCTTGCCGCCGTGAGCGGCGGCTTCCTTCAATGCGTTCTGCATGCTGTCGAAGGCTGACTTGTCGATCAACGGTCCGACCAGCGCTGATGTCTCCAGCGGGTTGCCGACCGAGACGCTTTCATAGGCCTTCTTCAGGCGCGGAACCAAGGCATCATAGATGCTATCATGCACGAACAGGCGCCGCAGCGTCGTGCAGCGCTGGCCGGCCGTGCCCATGGCGCCGAATGCGATGGCGCGCAAGGTCATGTCGAGATCGGCGGTCGGGCAGACGATGCCGGCATTGTTGCCGCCGAGCTCCAGCACGGCGCGGGCAAAGCGTTTTGCCAGCCGCGGACCGACATCCCTGCCCATGCGGGTCGAGCCGGTGGCCGAGACCAGGGGCACCTTCGGATGATCAACCAGAATTTCGCCGACAGCGCGGTCGCCGATCAGCACCGACGTCAAGCCTGCCGGAGCATCACCGAAACGCTTTGCCGCGCGCTTGAAGATCGCTTCGCAGGCGAGCGCCGTCAGCGGTGTCTTTTCCGACGGCTTCCACACCACCGCGTCGCCGCAGACCAGCGCAAGTGCCGCGTTCCACGACCACACCGCGACCGGGAAGTTGAAAGCGGAGATGACGCCGACGACACCCAGCGGATGCCAGGTTTCCATCATGCGATGGCCAGGCCGCTCGGTGGCGATGGTCAGGCCGTATAATTGCCGCGACAGGCCGACGGCGAAATCGCAGATGTCGATCATCTCCTGCACTTCGCCGAGCCCTTCGGACGGGATCTTGCCGACCTCGATCGACACCAGCCTGCCAAGCTCGGCCTTGTGCGTGCGCAGCTCCTCGCCAAGCAGCCGCACCAGCTCGCCGCGCTTCGGTGCCGGCACCAGACGCCAAGCCTGGAAGGCTTTATGCGCCTTGTCGATAGTCTTTGCCGCATCGGCCGGCGAGATCGTCTTCAGCGCGGCGATCTGCTCGCCCGTCACCGGGCTGCGCACGATAAGATCGCCGCCCGAAAGCGCATCCTCGGCGACGCCCAGTTTCGCCAGTAGCCCGGCTGTTTCCTTCGCAATCGTCATTCTCTGTCCCTTTCAGATCCCGTCGCTCATATGGCGTCGGTCGAAGCCTTGTGCCATGCCGTCCCTGTGCCGATCGGCACATCAGGCGCTGTCATGGCGTGGCATTACTCGTTTCAGGGAAAAATCGCCACCCCGGCATGGTCTAAGCCAAGGTCAGACCGTTGAACCAGCGAGTCGATTCAGCGCACTGTCTGCGCGGTTACCCGCGCGGCGCCTTCCTTCATCAGCCGGTCGATGTGCATGCGGATATGGGCCGCCTCGGCGGCCGTATTGGCAAGCGCAATGGCGCGGTCGAAGGCGATGCGCGCCTCCTCACCACGACCGAGCTGCATCAGCAGTCCGCCCTTGAGGCCGAAGAAGTGGAAATAGCCGGAAAGCCTTTGTTCCAACGGCTCGATCATGGCAAGTGCCGCTTCCGGCCCGCGCACCTTGGCCACCGCAACGGCGCGATTGAGCGTCACCACCGGCGACGGCTGCATCTGCTCGAGCAGGCTGTAGAGCAGCTCGATCTCGTTCCAGTCCGTGTCCTCAGGCTTTTCCGCCCGCGCATGCAGGGCGGCGATCGCCGCCTGCACCTGGTAGGGACCGGGCTTCTGATGGCGCAGCGCCTTATCGACCAGCGCCAGCCCCTCGTCGATCATCTTGCGGCTCCACAGGCTGCGGTCCTGGTCTTCGAGCAGCACGATTTCGCCGTTCTCGTCGAAACGCGCCGGCGCACGCGCATGCTGGAGAAGCAAGAGCGCCGTCAGGCCCATGATCTCCGGCTCGGTCTGGAACAACCTGAGCAGCAGCCGGGCCAGCCGGATTGCCTCTTCGCAGAGCGGCGCCCGGGCCGGCGCCTCACCGCTGTTGGTCGAATAGCCTTCGTTGAAGATCAGGTAGACCATCGCGGCGACGGCGGCGAGCCGTTCGGACCGCTCGACCGCACCGGGCGTCTCGAACGGCACGCCGGCATCGGCGATGCGCGCCTTGGCACGTGTGATGCGCTGCTCCATGGCGCTTTCGCCGACGAGAAAGGCGCGGGCGATCTGCTTGACGCTCAGGCCTGAAACGATGCGCAGCGCCACGGCGATCTGCTGCGTCGCCGGCAGGTCGGGATGGCAGCAGATGAACAGCAGCCGCAATATGTCATCGCGGTAATGCGCGCCGTCCAGCCGTTCGGCGATATCGGTCTCGGCATCCTCCAGATCGGAGATCTGGTCCTCTTCCGGCAGCGGCGCCTGCTTGGCACGCTTGCGCACCGCGTCGATGCCGCTGTTGCGGCCAACGAAGATCAACCAGGCTGCCGGATCGCGCGGCGGGCCGTTTGTCGGCCAGTTCTTCAGAGCTCGCAGGCACGCGTCCTGGAAAGCTTCTTCCGCCGCATCGAGATCGCGGAAGTAGCGCAGCAGCGCGCCCATCGCCTGTGGGCGGGCCGTGCTGATCGCCGTGCTGATCCAGGTGAGATCGGTCATGCGGGAATCCTGGCGGGGTTGAAGAGCGAGACCGGCCGTATTTCGTAGGAGCCGCCGCTCGGGTTGACCTCGGAAAGTTCGCGCGCAAAGTCGACGGCCTCGTCGAGATCGGCGCATTCGAGCGTGTAGAAGCCGAGGAACTGTTCCTTGGTTTCGGCAAATGGTCCGTCGATGACGACCGCTTCGCCCTTGACCTTTCTCAGCGTTGTTGCAGCGGTTGTCGGCAGCAGCCGCGCCACCGGGCCAAGCCGGCCGGCCTGAGCGTATTTTTCCTGCACGCCCAGGAGTTTTTCCATGACGGCATCGTCCTGTTCCTTGCTCCAGGAGCAGACGACGTCTTCGGAGGCATAGCAGAGGATAGCGTAGAGCATGGGTGCGTCCTTTTCTCTGTCAAAGGACGAAACAGTAGGACCGATCCCGACATAACGTCGATAAAAAATTACGTCCTGCGAGCACAATGAAGCGCCATTCGGTAGCAACCGCCACGCGCCGGACGCGCCCGGCCTTCTGGGGCGCATTCCAGGCTTACCGTCGCTTCCGAGTTGGAGAGTGAGGAGCGCTGAAGTCCGGCATTATGTAGCAAAGACCACCAGATTTCGACATCGTGGAAGCCCGGATGTGCAGCTACATTTAGATTGGCCGATACATCAAAACCCGGCCCGTCGGGATCAGCTGCAGCAAATAATCGAAGTCGCTGATGTTGCCCGTTAGAACGGTAAATCCCAATTTCTGGGCCTGCAGGAACATCACGCAATCCTGAAGCGCCCGCAGCCTGGAATCATTCTTGTAGCCTTGCAGGCGACACAGCATTCCTGAGAGGAGTGCGGCTCGGCCCAGGACATCGGGACCTGGTGCAAAAACCCGATGGGGCGGCATATCCTTGATCATGGTCCCGATCTGCTTGATAGCTTCGGCGGTACCCGGGTGCTTCGGCTTAAGGACGCCAACCGTGTGCATTAGTTCCTGGATGGCTGCGGTGGAATGATTGACCTGCCTGACGTCGAGGAGGTCGGCAACTGCTTCTGGCGCTCGGCCTTGCAAACCGTCGAGGTAAACACAGGTATCCAGCAGCAATTCCTGTCCCGCCTCGACAAGGTTACCAATGATCGGCAGCTCCTTGTCGGGCCGGCGGCTTAAAGTTTTCTGGGGGTCAAATCGCGACCATCTGACGGCGGCACCGAAGTCGAAATCGGCCAATTCAGAATCCGAGCTTCAGCGTCGGATCCACCGTTCCCCGTGTTTTCCTGAAGGTGTCGGCGAAATTGTCTTCCAAGGCTACATTTGCCAACGCAAATTCGACCAGTTCGGTATCAGACGTCAATCCGGTTCGAGCTTTAGCCTTCTTGATCAGGTCAGCACTCACCCGTCCCGCAATCCTGCCGTTCTTCTCAGCGCGCAGGCCGGATTCTTCCGCCCTCTGCAGGACGGCATTAATTCTGGCTAGGCGACGCATCTGCATTTTCGCAGCCGCTTTGGGAAGCGTTTTCGTCCGCTTGCCCACGGAGAGGCCGCGACGAACACGTACAGCTGTCTTCGCCATCAGGGTGCCTCACGTTTCCGTTTAACAAAAATCGATTTTAGACAACATAGCAGGAAAGATGATTTTTTCAATGTCCGCTACCGGAACAGATCCAGGCGCGATTCATACTCGTCGTCCGACTAGCCCGGATATCTCACGATATATCCGGGCTAGTCCGGATCGCCCTGCATCTCATACTTGTCCAGACTGAATCGAGGCATCTCGCAATAACTGGCGAGAGACAGTCGACAATTCGAGATGCCGCTTCCAGGCTTTCGATCAATCCACCGACGGAGACGTCATGGTGGTTTTTGCTACCGAATACCACGATGAAGGCCTGTGGCTGCTCTGTTCGGTTCAGCTTTCCTGCGCCTTCAGCCATCTCAGAACGATGGCCTCTTCGTCATCAAGACCGGGTATCGATCGCTTCCGCTTGTTCACATCCGCCATTTCGCTGAGCAGCCGTCCTTCGGACCAGGCTTCGAAAACTTGCGGGTGGATGTAACACCTGCGGCAGATGGCGCGCGTGTTGCCCAGCCGCTCGGCAACCTTGTCGATGACGCCGTTCATCACCCGCTTCTGTTGTGCCTGGCTTTCGGGTCGTTCGATTTGCGCAAACAGTGACGCAGCATGGATGGTGCCGCCCCAGGTTCGGAAATGCTTGGAGCTGAAATCGTCCCCTGCGTTCTCCCTGATGTAGCGGTTGACGTCGTCGGAGCGGATCGGTCGCCTGCTTCCATCCTCGTCGAGATACTGGAACAGCTTCTGGCCCGGCAAATCCTGCGCCCCGCGCACGATCCTGGCAATCCGGCGATCGACGAGCTTCAGCTTCCATTCCTTGCCGGACTTGCCTTTGAAAGCGAAACGCAGGCTCGAGCCATTGACGTCGACATGGCGGTCGCGCAGCGTGGTCAGCCCAAAGCTGTTGTTGTCGCGAGCGTAGGCGGCGTTGCCGACGCGGATCATTGTGTTGTCGAGCAGCCAGACCACAGCGGCGACAAGCCGCTCCAGCGGCAGGCCGTGACGGCGCAGATCGGCATCGATCTGGCGTCGCAGCTCAGGCAGGCTTTCTGCAAAGGCAACCAGGCTCGAATATTTGACGCCGTCACGCTCCTCCGCCCACAGCGCATGATACCGATATTGCTTGCGCCCGCGCTGATCCCGGCCCGTCGCCTGGATGTGACCGTCAGCATCCGGCGAGATCCACACATCCGTCCACGCCGGCGGTATGGCGAGCGCCTTGATGCGGGTCATAGTGTCGTCGTCGACACCCTGCCCGTCAGGTCCTTTGTATGAAAATCCCTTGCCAGTCCTAAAACGGCGGATACCGGGCTCAGCGTCAGTGATGTAGGTGAGTGAGGCTCGATCGGCAGAGGCTTGCGACCCATTTTTCGGCGCCCCGTTCTTTGGTGCAGCCTCCCTGGCAGCCGATTGGCCAGACGACGACCCGGATTTGTCCAGCATATCCTCTCCGCGAGAAATTTCCCGTAGATAAGCGACGGACCGGCCGCTGGTTCCGCCATGGCTTTCACAAACATGTCAGGCTGACCGCATGAGAACCCGTCTTCCGTCTATGTTCAGCGCTTACAAATCGATGCGGCATCGCCTGCCGTCATGCTTTCTCGAGCACGACCGGAATGACGTCGACAGCTTGCTCGCCGACCTGCCCTCCGGTCGTCTTCAGGATGCCGACGATCGGCGCGACATCCGAGTAGTCGCGGCCGTGGCCGACGGTGATGTGGTCGTTGCTTGCCCGCATGCCGTTGGTCGGATCGAACTCCTGCCATCCGGTGTCGCGCCCGCACCACACCTTCACCCAGGCATGCATGGCGTCGGCCCCTTCCAGCCGCGGTTTTCCGCGCGGCGGAATGGTGCGCAGGAACCCGCTGACATAGCCGGCGGGGACGCCCAAGCCGCGCAGGCCGGCGATCATGATATGCGAAAAGTCCTGGCAGACGCCCCGCTTCAGGTCGAAGGCATCGCTTGCCCGGGTCTGCACCGTAGTCGCCTCACCATCATAGGTGAAATCGCGGTAGATACGGCTGCACAGGTCCATGGCCGTGCTGACAGCGGAGTTGCAGGCACTGCTCCGCGCGTAACCCGTGATATCAGCATCGATGCCGGCATGGTCGCTGGCGGCCAGAAAGTGATGCGGTGTATCAGGCGACAGCGACCGCACCGCATCGAGTTCCTCCCGCAGCCGGCGAATGTCGGGCGACACGTCAAGCCCGGGTTCCGGCCGCGAAACCGCAACGCGCGCGCTCATCCTGATGTCGAGCGCATCGTGAACGTCGCGAAAGGCGATTGACGTGACATTGTTGCCAAAGAAATCGGAAAAATCCGAGCGTTCGCTCGGCGCCGGCGCGAAGGACAGCGAAGCGGCGATCACGCGCTGCATGCCCGATATCGTCGGCGGCAGCACGCGCACCTGATGACGGCCGCCGCCCGCCGCCGCATCGTAATCGTAGCGCAGATTGAGCCTGATATCGTAGAGCATGCCCCGCCTTTAACCGAACCCGCCCTTAGCCGAAATAGGCCTTGGCGAGGCTGTTGTAGAGGCCGCCGATCTCATTGGCGAGGTTGTCCAGGGCCTGCGCCGTCATGTCCGAGGGCTCCTTGATGGCGATTGCCGTGTTGAGCTGTAGGATCTTTTTCGCCGCCGGCGACATGTGCCCCTCGCCGCCGACAGCAGGCAACAGCGCGATTTCCGCCTTCAGCCGCTCGAGCTGGAACAGGATGGAGCGCGGGTTGAGCGGATCCAGCACCAGGAGGTCGACCACCGTACTTCGGCCGGCCTGCACCGGATACTGCCGCCGATGGGTCATGACGCTGTCGCCGATCTCCAGCATCATGTCGAGCGCCCCGTCCGGTGCCGCAGTCCTGGTCAACCGGGCGAGCGTGCGGGCGATCTGGATGCCGCGTTCCAACCGCCGGCCGATCTCCAGGAAGCGCCAGCCGGTGAAGCGGTACATATTCTCATGCAGCAGGCCGGAAAACCCGGCGAGCTTGCGCAGGATGACCGTCATCGCCCGCGTCGCATCATCGCCCGGCGCCACCGTTGTCGCGAATTGATGAATGGTCTTCGACAGATCCTTCAGCGCCAGCCAGCCATCGGGCGAGAAGCGGTCGCGAATCTGTCCGGCGCTGTAGACGGCGCTGTCCAAGGTGCCGATCAGCCCCGGCGGGATCGCGGTTTCGACGTCTGTGCCGAACGGTTCGAGATAGTCTCTGATATCGGCAAGCAGCGGCATATCCGGGTCGGAGGCCTCGGCCAGCCGCACGTGATAGGCGCGCAGGATGCGCACCGTGTCTTCCGATCGCTCGATATAGCGGCCGAGCCATGTCAGGTTTTCCGCCGCGCGGCTGGGCAGGCTGCCCGGCAAGGTACGGGTGAAGCTGTCATGCTCCTGCGGCAGCAGCGTCTCGCGCTCCACCGGTCTGTCGCTGACCACCCAAACATCCGCCGCCTGGCCGCCGCGCTGCATGGCGATGGCCGTCGGGTCGAGCGAAAAGCCGACGCGGGCAAAACCGCCGGGCATCACCGTCCAGCCTTCCGGCGTTCGCGCCAGATAGACGCGCAGGGCTGCTGGCCGCGGCTCCAGCCAGCCGCCGACATAGACCGGCGTGGTCGAAAGCGTCACCGCTTCCTGTCCGACAAAGTCGCCGCCGTTCTGCTCGATCAGAGCTATCAGTTCGGCCCGCTCCCCGGCAACCAGCGCCGAGCCAAGCCTGGTGCAATCGTCATCCTCGAAGGCAAGCCGTGTCGACAGCGCCGGGCCGATCACCATGCGGTCGAGGTTAGCCAGCACATGGTCACGTTCTGCGTCCCGCCCGCACCACCATGTCGCGACGCTCGGCAGCAGAAGCTCCTCGTTGCGCAATTCGCGCGAAATCTTCGGCAGGAAGGCGAACAGCGCCCGCGTCTCCATCAGCCCGGAGCCGAGCGCGTTGACGGCTGAAACAGCTCCCCGGCGGATCGCCTCGACCAGCCCTGGCGTGCCGATCTGCGAATCCGGCCGCAACTCCAGCGGATCGGCGAAGGCGGCGTCGAGCCGTCGCCAAAGCACGCTGACCGGCATCAACCCCGAAACGGTGCGCACCATAAGCCGGCCGCCGGAGACGGTCAGATCCTCGCCTTCGAGCAGCATGATGCCGAGATAGCGGGCGATATAGGCATGCTCGTAATAGGTTTCGTTGAGCGGCCCCGGCGTCAGGATGGCGACACGGCCGCCTGATACTTTGGCCATGCCGTTCAGCGCGTCGCGAAAGCGACGGAAGAAGCCGGCAAGGCGGTGCACATGCATCTCGCCATAGATGTCGGACAGCGCGCGCGTGGTGGCGACGCGGTTTTCCAGCGCAAAGCCGGCACCCGACGGCGCCTGCGTGCGGTCACCCAGCACCCACCAGCGGCCGTCCGGTCCACGGCCGAGCTCGAAAGCGCAGAAATGCAGGAAATGGCCGCTGGCCGGTCCGGTGCCGACGACGGGGCGCAAATATTCCGGGCTGGCCGCGATCAGCCCCGCCGGCAGGATGCCCTTCTCGACCAGGCGGTTCGGCCCGTAGATATCGGCAATCGTTTCCTCGAACAGCTCGGCCCGCTGAACCAGGCCGGCACTGATCGCGGCCCATTCCTGCTCCTCGATCAGCAGCGGCACATGCGCCAGCGGCCATTCGCGCTCATTGGCGCCGGCCTTGTCGTAGACGCGGTAATAGACGCCGGCGTCGCGCAGATACTGGTCGGCGCGGGCGAAGCGCTGGGCGAGCTTTTCGGGCCCCAGTTCTTCCAGTGCCTCGATGAACTCCTTCCAGACCGGGCGGGGATTGCCTGATGCATCGACCATCTCGTCGACGACGCCGTCGATCGGCTGGTAGTGCTCCAGCAGGTTGTGCGGCCTGCCGCGTATTTTCTTGTGATTCCCCTTTGCCATGGCTGATCAGAGTCTTGCAGGCCGCCGCAGGTCAAGGGTCATCGGGAAATCCTCAGAGGCTTGTTCGTCGTGCAGCAGGTAGCCGGACGGCGTATGGCCGCGCGGCTCGAAGCGGGCGAGCCGCCGCGCCTCCGCTTCGTTGCCGTTGACAGGGAAGGTGTCGTAGCTGCGCCCGCCGGGATGCGCGACATGGTAGACGCAACCGCCGACCGCCCGGCCCGACCACCGATCGTAGATGTCGAAGACCAGCGGCGTGTTGACCGGCAGCGCGGGATGCAGCCCCGATGCCGGCTGCCAGGCCTTGAAGCGAACCCCTGCCACCGCGATCTCTCTGGTGTCGGTCACCTTCATCGGCACGATGCGACCGTTGCAGACGACGGCGTGACGCTCGGGGTTGAGCCCTTCCGTCTTCACCTGCAGCCGCTCGACCGAGGAATCGACGAAGCGAACGGTTCCGCCGATGGCGCCCTGCTCGCCCATGACATGCCACGGCTCCAGCGCCTGCCGCAGTTCCAGCTTGATGCCGGCATGCTGGACCTCGCCGCAGAACGGGAAGCGGAATTCGAGCTGCGCGTCGAACCATTCGGGACGGAATTCAAAGCCGTTCAGCTTGAGGTCGTCCAGCACGTCGAGAAAGTCAGCCCAGACATAGTGCGGCAGCATGAAACGGTCATGCAGCGACGTGCCCCAGCGCACGAAGCGGCCATCGAGCGGGTTCTTCCAGGCGCGGGCGATAATGGCGCGCACCAGCAATTGCTGCGCGAGGCTCATGCGCGCATTGGGCGGCATCTCGAAGCCGCGGAATTCGACCAGCCCCAACCGGCCGGTCGGCCCGTCCGGCGAAAACAGCTTGTCGATGCAGATTTCCGAGCGGTGGGTGTTCCCCGTCACGTCGGTCAGAAGATTTCGGAACAGTCGGTCGACCAACCACGGCAGCGGGGCCTGACCCTTGTCCGGATGCGGCACCTGCGCCATCGCGATCTCGAGCTCATAGAGCGAATCGTGGCGCGCCTCGTCGAAACGCGGCGCCTGGCTGGTCGGGCCGATGAACAGGCCTGAGAACAGATAGGACAGCGACGGACGGCGCTGCCATTGCAGCACTAGGCTCTTCAGCAAATCGGGGCGGCGCAGGAACGGACTGTCGTTAGGTGTCGCGCCGCCGACGACGACATGGTTGCCGCCGCCGGTGCCGGTATGGCGGCCGTCGATCATGAACTTGTCGGCACCAAGCCGCGTCTGCCGCGCCTCGTCGTAGATCGCTGTGGTCGTCGCCACGCAGTCCTGCCAATTGGCAGCCGGATGGATGTTCACTTCGATGACGCCGGGATCGGGAGCCACGCGGATGACGTTGAGGCGCGGATCATGCGGCGGGCCGTAGCCCTCGATATGCACCGGTAGGCCGATAGCCTTTGCCGCATTCTCGGCCGCCGCGACCAGTTCGAGATAGTCTTCCAGCGCCTCGACCGGCGGCATGAACACACAAAGCCGTCCATCGCGCGGCTCGACCGACAGCGCGGTGCGCCCCGCGCCGCCGATCTCGGTGATCTCCTGTTCGACACGGTCCTGCTGGCCGGTCGCGGCGGTGAAGGACACCGCCTGCTGGCGGCGCGCCATTTCGTCGGCGCCTTCAAGTTCGGCCGGTGCAGCCTCCGGCAAGGGAGCGGCTTCAGGCAAAATAGCCTCGCGCGCCGGCAATGGCCCGCGCGGCAGGGAAGGATCGACCGGCACGATGTAGGGGAACTGCGCCGGCGGCACGTAGGGAAGTGTGCCCAGCGGCAGGCGGTAGCCGACCGGTGAATCGCCCGGCACCAGAAACAGCCTGCCGCGCCGCGTTTTCCATTTCTCCGAACGCCAGCGCGGTCCGGACGCCTGGCTGTTCCAGCGCTGGACAGGCAGCACATAGCCCGACGGCTTGGTCAGGCCGCGTTCGAACACCCGCGCCATGCGGCTGCGCTCCTCGGGGTCGTCCAGCTTCGAATTGGACGGATCGACATTCTCCGGCAGCTTGCCTTCCTTGAGCAGCCACTCGGCCGGGTCCTCATAGGCTTCGCTGACCATGGTCCTGTCGATGCCGAGTTCATCGGCAATCGCCGTCAGCAGGCTTTCAGCCTGCTTCGGTCCGACATCTGCTTCGCCTGCTTCATCTGCTTCGCTGTTTTCCCGTGCGATCAGCGATGGGTCGCTCCACACCGGCTCGCCGTCGGCGCGCCAGTACAGCGAGAAGGTCCAGCGCGGCAGGCTTTCGCCCGGATACCACTTGCCCTGCCCGTAGTGCAGGAAGCCGCCGGGCGCGAAACGCTCACGCAGCCGGCGGATCAGCGCATCGGCCTTTTCGCGTTTTGTCGGGCCGACGGCGGCGGTGTTCCACTCCTCCGCCTCGAAATCGTCGATCGACACGAAGGTCGGCTCGCCACCCATGGTCAGCCGCACGTCCCCGGCTTCCAGCGCGGCGTCAACCTGGTTGCCCAGCGCATCGAGCGCCTGCCAGCTTTCGTCGGAGAACGGCTTGGTGATGCGTGGATGCTCGGCGATGCGGTCGACCCGCATGTCGAAGCCGAACTCGACATTGGCGAAGCTGGCCACGCCGGAAATGGGCGCGGCGTTGCGGAAATGCGGGGTTGCGGCGAGAGGCACATGGCTTTCGCCGGTGAGCAATCCGGAGGTTGGGTCGAAGCCGATCCAGCCGGCGCCCGGCAGGTAGACCTCGCACCAGGCATGGAGATCGGTGAAGTCGATCGCCGTGCCGGGCGGTCCGTCAAGCGCGACGAGGTCGGGCTTCAGCTGGATCAGGTAGCCGGAAACGAAGCGCGCGGCGATGCCGAGGTTCCTCAGGATCTGCACCAGCAGCCAGCTCGTATCGCGGCACGAGCCTTTCTTGGCGGCCAGCGTTTCCTCCGGCGAGAAAACGCCGGTTTCCATGCGCACGATATAGGCGATCTCGCGCTGCAGTCGCGCATTGAGGTCGACGACGAAATTGACGGTATTGGTTGGGTGGCGCACGATGGTTTGCAGGAACGCCGTCAGCAGCGGTCCGGCCGGTTCCGGCGTCCGGTAGATGGCGAGATCGTCGCTGATCTCTTCCGGGTATTCGAACGGAAAGGTCTCGGCCGACGGCTCGACGAAGAAATCGAATGGATTATAGACCGTCATGTCGGCGACGAGGTCGACCTCGATCTTCAGTTCCGTCACCGGTTCAGGAAACACGAACCGCGCCAGGAAGTTGCCGTAGGGATCCTGCTGCAGATTGACGAAGTGGTTCGACGGCCCGACCTTCAGCGAATGGCTGAGCACCTTGGTGCGGGAATGCGGCGCCGGCTGCAGCCTGATGACCTGAGGGCCGAGAACAACCGGCCGGTCATATTTGTAATGGGTCAGGTGGTAGACAGCTGCCAGAATTGCCATGGGGCCTCGAAAGTCGGCGTTTCAAACGAATTCGCCGAACCCTGACACAAATGCTGGCCATTCTCCAAGCAGAGATGTTGCGTTGCACCTAATTTAAGCAGCGTTGCCGGCCTAGGGGTCGCTTAGAAAAACGCCTGCAATCCCGTCTGCGCCCGCCCGAGGATCAGCGCATGCACGTCATGCGTGCCCTCATAGGTGTTGACTGTCTCCAGGTTCTGCGCGTGGCGCATGACATGGTAGCCGATCTGGATGCCGTTGCCGCCATGCATGTCACGGGCCTGGCGGGCAATGTCGAGCGCCTTGCCGCAATTGTTGCGCTTGACGATCGAGATCATCTCCGGCGCCATTTTGCCTTCATCCATCAGCCGCCCGACCCGCAAGCTGCCCTGCAACCCAAGCGCGATCTCGGTCTGCATGTCGGCGAGCTTCTTCTGGAACAGCTGCGTGCCGGCCAGCGGCTTGCCGAACTGCTTGCGGTCGAGGCCATATTGGCGTGCCCGGTGCCAGCAATCTTCGGCCGCGCCCATCGCGCCCCATGAGATACCGTAACGCGCCCGGTTGAGGCAGCCGAACGGCCCCTTCAAGCCCGAGACATTGGGCAGCAACGCATCTTCGCCGACCTCGACGCCTTCCATCACCACTTCGCCGGTGATCGAGGCTCGCAGCGACAGCTTGCCGCCGATCTTCGGCGCCGACAGCCCCTTCATGCCTTTTTCCAGGACGAATCCGCGAATCTCGTTGTCATGCGCGGCCGATTTCGCCCAGACGACAAACACGTCGGCGATCGGCGCGTTGGAAATCCACATTTTCGAGCCGGAGAGCTTGTAGCCGTTCGCCGTCTTCTCCGCCCGCGTCTTCATGCCGCCGGGGTCGGACCCGGCATCCGGCTCGGTCAGGCCGAAGCAGCCGATCCATTCGCCTGACGCCAGCCTCGGCAGGTATTTTTTGCGCTGCGCCTCCGAGCCATAGGCATGGATCGGATACATCACCAGCGACGACTGCACGCTCATCATCGAGCGATAGCCAGAGTCGATGCGCTCGACCTCGCGCGCCACCAGCCCATAGGTGACGTAGTTGGCGCCGAGCCCGCCATATTCTTCCGGGATGGTAATGCCGAGCAGACCCGCCTCGCCCATCTCGCGAAAGATCCCGGCATCGGTCTTTTCCTCGAGATAGGCTTCCTCGATTCTGGGGGCGAGCTTGTCGGCGGCGAATGCCGCTGCGCCGTCGCGCACCATCCGTTCGTCTTCCGAAAGCTGGTTCTCGATCAGGAAAGGATCATCCCAGACGAATGCATTCTTGTCAGCGGCCATGGCCTCGGTCTCCCAAACTCTTGCACGTCGCCCAAAGCTTGCCCTCGGGCCTGACCCGAGGGTGTTCGGCGGTCTTGGATAACGGCATGCAAATCTGAATGCCGGCTTATCGGCTTCCAGCTCGAAAAAATCAAACGAAATTGCTTCGGCGATTAATGAGCGTTAGTAATTGATCATGAACGTGCAGCGCCGCCTTTTGCCTGGTATCAGCGCCCTTGCCGCCTTCGAGGCGGTGGCCCGGTTGGGCAGCTTCACCGCCGCCGCGCAGGAGCTTGATCTCACCCAGGGCGCCGTTAGCCGGCAGATCAAGCTTCTGGAGGACCAGTTCGGCCGCCGGCTGTTCGATCGCAACAGCCGCAATGTCAGGCTGTCGACGGCAGGTGAGATTTATGCCGAAGCGGTGCGCGCCGCCCTTGGCCAGCTGCGCGATGCAGCGCTGGGATTGATGAGCAATCGGCATAGTGGCATCTTGAACCTGGCCATCCTGCCGACCTTCGGCACGCGCTGGCTGATGCCGCTCATCCCGGATTTCGTTGAAAACAACCCCGACATCACCATCAATTTCGTCACTCGCATCGGCCGCTTCGACTTCGCCCGCGAACGGCTCGATGCCGCCATCCATTTCGGCCTGCCCGACTGGCCGGATGCCGACTCGACGCTGCTGATGCGCGAGACGGTGGTGCCAGTGGTCTCGCCCGAATTTCTGGCCGGCCGGGATCTTGCCACACCTGCCGATATCGGCCGCCTGCCGCTGTTGCATATGGCGACGCGGCCCGGCGCATGGACCGAGTGGTTCGAGCATCAGGGTTTGAGCGCACCGACCGGACCGGGCATGCAGTTCGAGCAATTCGGCACCGCCGCCCAGGCCTGCATGGCCGGGCTCGGCGTGGCGCTGCTGCCGCAGGTGCTCATATCAGGCGAATTGCAGCGCGGCCAGTTGGTGCCGGCACCAGGCCGGCCGATGCAAAGCCGCAGCGCCTATTATCTCGTCGTGCCGCACGACAAGCGCGGCCATCCGCCGGTCGCCAGTTTTCGCGACTGGCTGCTGGGTCATGTGCCGCCGGAGAAATAGCTACTTACGCTTCAACGCATCGGCCAATGCGGCGCCGAATGCGCCCTGTTGCGCCGGCCGCTCCGGCTGGCGCAGCGGCGCCGGCGTGCGCGGCACCGGTCTGTTGCCGTTGTCGCGCGGCTTCGGTGTACCGCCGTCACCATCCTTGCGCATCGAAAGGCCGATGCGCTTGCGCTTGATGTCGACGTCGACGACGCGCACCTTGACCACGTCGCCGGCTTTCACCACCTCATGCGCGTCCTTGACGAAACGGTCGGCCAGTTGCGACACGTGCACAAGTCCGTCCTGGTGCACGCCGATATCGACGAAGGCGCCGAACGCGGCGACATTGGTGACGGTGCCTTCCAGCAGCATCCCCGGTTTCAAATCCTTGATGTCTTCGACGCCGTCGGCGAAGGTCGCGGTCTTGAAGCCGGGGCGCGGGTCGCGGCCGGGCTTTTCCAGTTCCGCCAGTATGTCTCGCACCGTCGGCAGGCCGAACCGCTCGTCGACGAAGACACGCGGATCGAGCGCCTTGAGAGCGGCACTGTCGCCCATCAGCGAGCGGAGGTCGCGCCCGCAGGCAGCGACGATCTTTTTCGCCACGCCATAGGCTTCCGGATGCACGGCCGAGGCATCGAGCGGTTCGGTGCCGTTGGGAATGCGCAGGAAGCCGGCGCATTGCTCGAACGCGCGGGGTCCGAGCCTCGCCACCTTCAACAGGTCACGGCGGCTGGCGAAGGGGCCCGCCGCGTCACGGTGCGCAATGATCGCCTCGGCCAGCGAGGCGCCGAGGCCCGAAACCCGCGCCAGAAGCGGCGCCGAGGCGGTGTTGAGGTCGACGCCGACGGCATTGACCGCGTCCTCGACCACCGCTTCCAGCGACCGGCCGAGCCGATACTGGTCGACGTCATGCTGATACTGGCCGACGCCAATCGACTTCGGCTCGATCTTGACCAGTTCGGCGAGCGGATCCTGCAGCCGCCGCGCGATCGACACCGCGCCGCGCAGCGACACGTCGAGGCCGGGAAATTCCGCCGCCGCCGTTGCCGAGGCGGAATAGACCGAGGCACCCGCCTCGCTGACGATCACCTTGAGCGGCTTCGGCCCGGACTCGGCAGGCATGTCGGACAGCATGTCGGCCACCAGCCTTTCCGTCTCGCGGCTGCCGGTGCCGTTGCCGATGGAAATCAACTCGACCTTATGCAGGCGGATGAGCTTCGCGAGTTCGGCTTGCGTGCCGCGCACATCGTTCTTCGGCGGAAACGGATAGACTGTCGTCGTCGCCAGCAGCTTGCCGGTGCCGTCCACCACCGCCACCTTGACGCCGGTGCGGATGCCGGGGTCGAGCCCCATCGTGGCGCGCGAGCCGGCCGGTGCGGCGAGCAGCAAATCCTTCAGATTGCGGGCGAAGACGTGGATCGCCTCCTCCTCGGCCCGCTCGCGCAGATCCCGCATCAAATCGAGCGTCAGGTGCAGCGACAGCTTTATGCGCCAGGTCCAGCCGGCCACCTCCATCAACCAGCGATCGCCCGGCAACTGGCGGCCGATGGCGTAGGCGTCGGCAATCATCCGTTCGACCGGCTTCACCGGAGACGCGTCGTCTGCATCGACCTCGATGTCGAGCGACAGCACCTCTTCGTTGCGGCCGCGCAACATCGCCAGCGCGCGATGGCTCGGCACGTTGGCCCAGCGCTCGACATGGTCGAAATAGTCGGAGAATTTCGCGCCGGCTTCCTGCTTGCCGTCGACGACGCGCGACCGCATGAAGGCCCGTTCCTTCATGTAGGTCCGCAGTCTGCCGACCAGATCGGCATTCTCGGCGAACTGCTCGGACAGGATGTCGCGCGCGCCTTCGAGCGCCGCCTTGCCGTCGGCCACCTCTTCACTGATGTAGGCCAGCGCCAGTTCGGCGGGCACCGCCGCGCGGTCGGCAAGGATAGCGTCTGCCAGCGGTCCCAAGCCACGCTCGCGCGCGATCTCCGCCTTGGTCCGGCGCTTCGGCTTGTAGGGCAGATAGATGTCTTCGAGTTCCGCCTTGGTGACGGCCGCTGCGATCTTGGTTTCAAGCTCTTCGGTCAGCTTGCCCTGCTCGCGGATCGAACCGAGAATGGTGTCGCGGCGCGCGTCGAGTTCGCGCAGATAGGCGAGCCGTTCGGCAAGCAGGCGCAACTGCGTGTCGTCCAGGCCGCCGGTGACTTCCTTGCGGTAGCGCGCCACGAACGGCACCGTCGCACCTTCGTCCAGCAGCCCGATCGCCGCCGCGGCCTGTTCGGGCCGGGCAGTGATCTCGGCTGCGATGATTGCTGCGATGCGCTCGGATGCCATGTCGTTCCTGCTGTCCTGTCGAAAAGAGCAGCGACCATAAGCTCAGAGCGTCGCTCCGCCAACCGCGGCGTCTTCAACCGCCCAATAGCTCCACAGGAAAGCTGCCATCGCGGTCAGCCTGGATCGGCTCAGACCATCCGGGTCAGTGCCTCGAAGAAAGCAATTATGTCGAGATCGAGCGGCTCGTCGACCGGCTCCGGCTGCGACGACATCTTGGCGATGACGACCTCGGCCGTCGGATTGACATAGAGCCACTGGCCGTGGATGCCAATGCCGCAGAAGGCGCCGCTTGCCGCACCCGTCTGGTACCATTTGTTGCGGTAGCGGCCTTTCGGGAAGAGGAATGCCATCGTGCCACGCTGCCAGGCCTCGGTGTCTCCGCCTGTGCTGACAGTGTCGCGCACCCAGGCTTCCGGCACGATGCGCCGGCCATTGGCCATGCCGCCCTGCCGCATCATCTCGCCGACACGCACCAGATCGCGCGGCGTCACCGAAATACCGCCGGCCGTGCGCGCGGTGCCTTCCCTATCGACCGATACCGACGCTTCGTTCGTTGCACCAAGCGGCAGCCACAATTTCTCGCGCATCAGCTCGGCGAAGCGCTGGCCAGATGCTCGCTCGAGCAGGATACCGAGCAGGTCGGAATTGGGCGAGCGGTAGCGATAGGTCCAGCCATGCGGCTCGGCAAGGCGCTGCAGCGTCAGGATGAAGTCGGTCAGGCTTTCGCTGCCGCCGCCCGGATTCCACAGCGTCGCGCGGCGATAGCGGGCAAAGGCGCTTTCCGGATCGAGATAGGCTTCTTCGAAGTCAAGGCTGACGGTCATGTCGAGCACATGCCGCACGCTGGCATCGCCATAGGCCGAGCCGGCAGCTTCCGGCAGATAGCGGGTCACCGGCGCCTGCGGATCAAAAATCCCCTCGCCTTCCAATATGCCGGCCAGAATGGCGGTCAGCGACTTGCTGATCGAGAAGATGATGTGGCGGGCGCCGAACTGCATATGCGGTGCAAACCAGTCGCCGACGATCTTGCCGGCCTTCATGATTGTCAGCGCGTCGGTATCGGAACGCGTGAGAAAGGCCGCAACGGTCTCCGGCCCGCCGGCCAGCGCGACCTTTTCGTCAAGCAGCCCACCGAAATCCTGAACCGGTATTTCGCCACCGCCCGGCACGGCTGCGACACGTGCGCTCGGCACCAACTCGCCGACATTCTGGAACGACCACCGGCTGAACGGGCTTTCGCGCCAGTTGCCGAGCAGCACCTGGTTGCGGGCGAAGCCATATCCGGTCTCGAACGCGGTCTTGCCGGTCATGGTGTTTCCTCTCGATTTTTTTAGGAAGTTAGAGACTGTTTCGAAATTCGCTCTGGCGAGTCATATGGTGGTGGTTTCGAGAACCGGCGCGCAGCGGACATTTGGGTCCGTGAGCACCGGAAGCGCAGAAAACGCCATCAGATGGCCGCCAGAGTAGAGTTTCCAAACGGTCTCTTAGGCCAGCGCGGCAGCGATCGCGTGGACGGCTTTCATCGTCGCCACCGAATAGGCGACGTCGGTGAAATCCGGATAGCTCGAAAGCTTCACCACGACCATTCTCGTGTTCCAGTCGATATGGATCAGCTGCCCGAACACGCCCCGGCACATAAGCGCGCGCGAACGCGGGTCCTCGATCCAGAACTGGTTGCGGTAGCTGCCTTCCGGCAGGCTGGGATTGAAGTCGGGCCTATGCCTGCCGGTGCGCGTTGCCTCGATCCAGTCGGCCGGCACCACGCCGCCGCCATTGTCGAGGATCAGCTGGCCGAAACGGCCATAGTCGCGCAGCGTGGCGTTGAAACCGCCGTCGGCGATGGCGTAGCCGGCGCTGTCGACGGTGAAGCAGGCGCTTTCATCCGCCCCGAGCTTTTGCCAGAGTTCCTCCGAAACCAGCTGCGCCAGCCGCTTGCCGGTTATTCGCTCCATGATGAAGGCGAGCACGTCGGTCTCGATCGAACGGTATTCGAAGGCAGCACCATGCGGCCGGCTTGTCTCCTTGAGTCGCAGGATCAATTCGAACATATGCGACGGCCACTCGAAGGCCGGATCGCTGTCCGGCGGCACCGGTTTCCAGCCGCTGGCGACATCGACCTGGCCGATGTCGGAATAGCGGTCGGTGTATTCCTCGGAAAAGCGCACGCCGGTCGTCATGTCGAGCACATGCTGCACGCTTGCGCCGGCCCAGCCGGTGGCGCCGAGTTCCGGCAGATAGGTCGTCACCGGCAGGGCCGGATCGATCAGGCCGCGCCCGGCCAGTATGCCGAATACCGAGCCCGTGACCGATTTCGCCATCGACTGCGACAAATGCAGCGTGCGCTCGCTCATGCCGTTGCAATAGCGCTCATAGGCGATCTTACCGTCCTTGAGCACGAGAAGGCCGTCCGTGTAGGTTTCGTCCAGCAGCCCGGCCAGCGTCGTCGGCTGGCCTGTGCTGTCGCTCACCGGCAGCGCGTCAAGATCGACCTCGGTCCGCTCGAACCGGCGGCGATGGCCATTGCCGCGCCAGACTTCGACGGTCGGCAGAATTTCGCGGATGTGCTGGAACGCCCAGCGGTTCCATGGCGGCCGGTCCCAGTCGAGCTTCGGCGGCACCATCTTGGGCGGTGAGCCCTGCATGATCGGCGGCACCGGTTCACTGTTGCGATAGGAGGTCATGAGATGCGTCCCGGCAATATGAAAACGGACCCGGCAGCCATGGCTGCCGGGTCCGTCAACGATGCGATCACTTCTGCAGTTCGGTCCATATCCTGGTGTAGAGTGCCTGCACGTCGGGCGCGCAGTTCAGCATGAACTTGCCCTTGTCGACGAACTCGGCGGGGATGTTGACCTCCGGCGCCGTTTTCATGTCCTCAGGCATGAAGGCTTCCGATCCCTTGATGCCGTTGGCGTAGCGCGCGAAAGATGAGATCAGCGCAGCGTTCTCGGGATCCATGATGAAGTTCTGGAACAGCTTGGCGTTTTCGACGTTCTTGGCGTCCTTCAGCACCGCGAGATTGTCCATCCAGATCGGATAGCCCTCCTTCGGATAGCCATAGACGATGTCCTTGTTCTGCAGGCGGGAGCGGAAGGATGCGCCGTTCCAGTCGACGCTGGCGGCGAAGTCGCCCTTGGCGAACTTCTCGACCGTGCCGTAGTCCATCGATATCCATTTCGGCTTTGCCGCCACCAGCGCATCGCGCACCTTCTTCAGCACCTCCTTGTCGCCGGTGCACGGCTCGCCGCCGATATATCTGATGGCGAGATGCATGACGTCGGCCATTTCGGGCACGACATTGACCTTGCCGACCAGTTCCGGCGGCGGGTCCATGAAGATGGCCGAGGTGTTGGGATCACCCTTGTAGACCGAGGTGTTGACCGTGACGCCGGTCGTGCCCCACTGCCACGGCACGGTGTATTTGCGGCCCGGATCGAAGGGAACATCGACCCATTTCGGATCCATGTTCTTGAAGTTCTCCATCTTGTTCGGCTCTGTCTCCAAGAGCAGCCCTTCCCCGATCCAGATCGGCACGAAGCTCGCCGAGGGCACCACGATATCGAAGCCGCTGCCGCCTTGCCTGATCTTGGCCAGCGCGGTGTCGTTGGAATCGTAGTCGGTGACGGTCACCTTGACCTTGTATTTTTCCTCAAATTTCTTGATGAGGTCGGGGCTGGTGTAGTTGCCCCAATTGTAGATGTTGAGTTCGCCATCGGCGCGGGCGAGACCCGCCGAGGCGAACAGCGCGGCGCTGAGTGCCGTCGCAGTCAGTTTCCACTTCATCGTTTCTCCTGTCACTCCTGATCCTTTTTCCTGCTGATGAAAAAGAAGACGGTGACGATCAATATCGAGATCAGCAGGAACACCGTCGAAATCGCGTTGATTTCCGGCGTGATAACGCGCCGGAATTGGCCGAGCATGTAAGTCGGCAATGTATCCTGGCCGCCGGACTTGACGAACTCCGTGATGACGACGTCGTCCAGCGAGATGACGAAGGCCAGCATCAGCCCGGCAAGGATGCCTGGCCAGAGCAGCGGAAAGGTGACGCGCCGAAAAGCCTTCCAGGGTGTCGCGTAGAGGTCGGCCGCCGCGATCTCCAACGACAGGTCCATGTTCTCGAGCCGCGCCCGGATCGGCAGATAGGCAAAGGGAATGCAAAAGGCCGTATGCGCGGCCATCAGGTAGCCCAGCCCCGAATAGCCGGTCCAGATCTTGATGCGCGAAAAGAAGATCAGCAGCGCCACCGCAGTGACGATTTCCGGCACCATCAGCGGCTGGTTGATGAAGGCGTATTTGAAGCCGAGGCCGGGATATGGCTTCGTCCGGGTCGTGGCGAGTGCAGCCATGGTGGCGACGATCGTGGCAATAGTCGCGGCGACCGAGGCGATCTGCAGCGACCGGATCGAGGCATCGACGACCTGGTCGTTGTTCCAGGCCTGGTAGAACCAGCGCAGCGACACGCCTTCCCAGATCGCGATCGAATTGCCGGCGTTGAAGGCATAGACGACAACCGTGACGATCGGCAGGTACAGCGCGAAAAAGCAGATCATCGCGATGGTCGTGAAGCCGGTCTGCCGGCGAATGTCGAAGCGGCTAGCCATGCGCGCCGTCCTGGCGCCCGGCGGAGCGGACATAGAAGAGCAGCGCGACCATCACGATCGCCATCAGCGAGAGCGACAGCGCCGAGCCGAGCGGCCAGTTGCGGCCTTGCCCGAATTGCAGCTCGATCAGATTGCCGAGCATCATATTCTTCGACCCGCCGAGCACGCGCGGGGTGACATAGGCGCCCAGCGCCGGGATGAAGACCAGGATCGAGCCGGCGACGATGCCGGGCTTGACCAGCGGGATGATGACCCGCCTCAGCACCTGGAACCGGTTGGCATAAAGGTCGTAACCCGCCTCGACCAGCCGGAAGTCGATCTTTTCCATACTGGCATAGAGCGGCAGCACCATCAGCGGCAGATAGACATAGGTCATGCCGACCATCAGCGCGAAATCGGTGAACATCATCTGGATCGGCTGGCTGATGATACCGAGCTTGATCAGCACCGTGTTGACGATGCCCTCGTTGCGGATCACCTCCTGGATGGCGAAGGTGCGGATCAGCAGATTGGTCCAGAACGGGATGGTGATCAGGAACAGCCAGATGTTGCGCTGTCGCGCCGGCCGGGTGGCGATGAAATAGGCCGTCGGGAAGCCAAAGAGCAGCGTGAAGATCGTCGTCAGGAACGACAGCTTGGCCGAGCGCCAGAAGATCGACAGATGCGCGTCGGCGAAGGCCAGCGTATCGTCGAAGATGTCACGCTGCATCAGCACCGACAGCCAGCCGTCCGTGGAGAATTTCCACACCACGTCGCCGTAGGGCCCCGGCGTCAGGAATGAGTAGATCACGACGATCAGCAGAGGGCCGGTCGCCGCGAGAAAGATGATGATCAGTGCCGGCGCCGACAGCAGCCAGCGATCGCGGATTTCACGGTGTTCGGCGTCCTTGGCGACTTCTTCCGCGCTCGCCATCAATCCCTCAGCACTTGTGCGGCGTCGTTGCCGATCGAAATGCCGACCTTGTCGCCCCGCTCGAAACCGCAGCCGGCGCTGCGCGTGTTCTGCTGGCGCACGGTGAAGGCCTCGCTGCTGTCCAGTCGAACATGGATATGCGTGTCCGTGCCGAAATAGACGATGTTTTCGACCGTGCCTGACAGGTCGCCCTTGCCGCTGGTCAGCTTGGCATGTTCCGGCCTGACCACCACGGTGGCATTGTCCTTCGGCTGAAAGCCCTCAGCCACGGTCGCGTCGATCGTCGCGCCGGATTTGAGCGTTGCGCGTGCCTTGCCGTTGCCCATGCCGGTGATGGCCGCCGTGAGAAAATTGGTTTCGCCGATAAAGTCGGCGACGAAGCGCTCCGCCGGCTTGTCATAGATATCCCAGGGCGTTCCGACCTGCAGGATCTTGCCCGACGACATCACCGCGATGCGGTCCGACATGGTCAGCGCTTCTTCCTGGTCGTGGGTGACGAAGATGAAGGTGATGCCGGTCTCGTGCTGCAGCCGCTTCAGCTCGATCTGCATCTCCTTGCGCAGCTTGAAGTCGAGCGCCGACAGCGGCTCGTCGAGCAGCAGCACTTTTGGCTGCGGCGCCAGAGCCCGCGCCAGCGCCACGCGCTGTTGCTGGCCGCCGGAAATCTGGCTGGTGCGGCGGTTGCTGAGCGCCTCCATCTTGACCAGCTTCAGCATCTCGGCGACCCGCGCCTTGACTTCGGCCTTGGGCTTGCCGAGCATTTCGAGGCCGAAGCCGATGTTCTCGGCCACCGTCATATGCGGGAACAGCGCATAGTTCTGGAACACGGTATTGACCGGCCGTTTGAACGGCGGCAGCGGTGCGATGTCCTGGCCATGCAGCAGGATCTCGCCGGCGCTCGGGAAATCGAAGCCGGCGATCAGCCGCAAAAGCGTCGTCTTCCCGCAGCCGGACGGACCAAGCAGCGTGAAGAACTCATTTTCGCGGATCGACACCGAAACCGTGTCGAGGGCGGCGACCTGTGACTCCCCGGTACCGAACACCTTGCGGACGCCACGAACTTCAATTGCACTTTTACCCGGTTGTTCCGGCACGATTACCCCAATCTTGTGTCCGCTCTTAAGGGCGAATCCAGTTCCCACTCGATTGTCAGCACACGGCGCATGGCTTGGCAAGCACACATCCGAATGTCGATTCAGAACGCAATTCCCGTGCCACCGTCAGACCTGATAAGTGACCTTGCCGCCGCAGATCGTCGTCACCGGCCGTACCGTATGCAGCGCTTCCGGTGCGGTCGCCTCGATGTCGCCTGAGAGCACCACGAGATCGGCCATAAAGCCTGATTTCAGGCGGCCCTTGCGATGCTCCATGAACTCGGCATAGGCGCCTGCCACCGTATAGCCCGCGAGCGATTCATGCAGCGAAAAACTCTGGTCGGGATCGCCGTCTGCCCATGGTTTGCGCAGCACTGCCGCCTGAATGCCCAGGATCGGATCGATCGGCGACACCGGCCAATCGGAGGCGAAGACGACGCGCGCGCCGGCATTCTTCAGCGTCCGCCAGGCATAGCTCAGCGACCAGCGGGCGGACCCGATGCGCGACACCGTCGGCTCCAGCGGCAAGCCCATGCTGCCCGGCGGATGCGGCGGCTGCATCGAGGCAATGGCGCCAAGCTTTGCGAAGCGCGGTATGTCGGCGGCGGTGACCACCTCGATATGCTCGACCCGGTGCCGGCTGTCGCGCCTGCCATTCGCCTTTTGCGCCGCCTCATAGCCGTCGAGCACGGCGCGCACGGCGCCGTCGCCAATCGAGTGCACCGCCATCTGCAGCCCGCGCCTGTCGACGGCCACGGCAAGGTCGATGAATTGCTGCGGCGTGAACAGCGGCTCGCCCACCCAATCCGGACGGTCCGCATAGGGCTCGACCATCACCGCCGTCCATGAATCGAGCACGCCGTCGTAGAACACCTTGACCATGCCTGACGACAGCCATTCGCCAGCGTAGCGCTCAGCCATATCAGAGGCTTTGTCGAGCATGTCGAGCGTCATGAAATTCTTATAGTGGAACGGCACCTGCACGCGGCACAGCAAGCCGCCCTCGACCTCGATCTCCGACAGGAGTTCGAGCTGGTGCAAATTGCCGTCCATGTTCTGGATCGAGGTGATGCCGTGCCTGGCACACCATTCCAGCCCGCGGCGCATGATCGCCCGGTCGGAGGCCTGCTCCGCCGGCGTCGGCTTCGGGTCCGGCTCGCCGCCGGTGGCCAGGCCGAGCCGCACGCGATCCTCGCCGGCCAGCGCGATCAGCGGCCCAAAAGCCTCGCCCTCGCGCAATTCGCCACTGGCCAGCCCGTCGTCGCCCATGACGATCTCGTTGCCGGGACCAAGCCGCTTGCCTCTAAGCAGGCCGGCCAGTTCCAGCGCCTTGGTGTTCGCCCACATTGTGTGGTGGTCGGGCGCTGCCATGACGAGGGGCCGGTCCGGCAGGATGCGGTCGAGGTGATGGCGGCTGACCCGCTCCGTCGCCGACAGGATGGTATAGTCGGCGCCTTGCGCCTGCAGGACGGATAGATCCGGCCGCTTTGCTGCATAATGGCGCACAGCATCGCAAAGCGCATCGAAACCGTGGATGCCCATCAGCTGGAGGTGATCGAGTTCGGCCGCGCCGGCGAAAAGATGCATATGCGCTTCGATGAAGCCGGGGACGACCGAGCCGCGGCCGGCATCGATGACGCGCGTGCCGGGTCCCTTGTGCTCCAGCACGGTCGCGCGATCTGCGATCGCAATGATTTCGCCGCCCTTGACGGCTATGGCTTCGGCGCGGGGAGTATCGGGATCCATTGTCAGTATGCTGGCGTTCTCGACGATCAGATCGGCCGATGGCGGCATAAGTTTCTCCCGTTTGAGCTTAGGCTAGCAGAGTCTTGGCGTCTGGCAAGCCGGCCGCTGCCACTCGCAACAGCGGTCCGGAATGCCTCTTGGCGGCGCTGAAACTCTCTGCCACAAAGCAGTCCGTCAATGACAGATGCGCAACTCGAAGAGCGAGCCGGCCGCCCAAATGAAGACTGTTTTCTCCCCTCTCCACGCCGGTCATGCCGGCAATTTCGAACTGATTTCAGGCGCCATTGTGTCGGCCTTCGAGAAGCCCTCGCGCGCCGAGTTCATCAAGGCGAGGGTGGAGAGCGAAAAGCTCGGCCCGATCCTGCCACCCGAGACCCACGACCTCGCAGCCGCCAGGAAGGTGCATACCAGCGACTACATCGATTTCCTGCCGACCGTATGGCCGCTCTGGGAAGCGTCGGGCCGAACAGGTTCGGCCATCCCCTTCACCTGGCCGACGCGCGGCTTGCGCGGCGATGTGCGCCCCCAAACCATCGATGCGCTGCTTGGCTTTTATTCCTTCGACGGCGGCGCCACCTTCGTCAAAGGCACCTGGGAGGCGATCAAGTCGTCCTATGACGTGGCGCTGACCGCGGCCGCTCTGGTCAAGGGCGGTGAGACGTCAGCCTTCGCGCTCTGCCGCCCGCCCGGCCATCACGCCGGCGCTGCCTTCATGGGCGGCTATTGCTACATCAACAATGCCGCCGTTGCCGCGCAATGGTTCCGCGACCACGGCGCCAAACACGTCTCGATCCTCGATGTCGACTACCATCATGGGAACGGCACGCAGGAGATCTTCTACAGCCGCGGCGACGTGCAGGTGCTGAACCTGCATGGCGACCCGATGACCGAATATCCGTTCTTCCTGGGCCATGCCGACGAGCGCGGCGCCGGCGCCGGCGAAGGCTTCAATGTCAACTACCCCATGCCGTTCGGCACCGCATGGGATGCCTGGAATGCTTCGCTGGAGGACGCCTGCGCAAAACTTGCGGCTTACGCTCCCGAGGTCGTTGTCGTCTCGCTCGGCGTCGACACGTTCGAGAAGGACCCGATCAGCAGGTTCAAGCTGAAAAGCGCCGACTATCCCAAGATTGGCCGTCGCATCGCCAAGCTCGGCCTGCCGACGCTGTTCGTCATGGAAGGCGGCTATGCCGTCGAGGAAATCGGCATCAACGCCGTCGGCGTGCTGACCGGATTCGAAGATCGGTAATGCATGTCGCCCAAAGGGCTGCCCCGGGCGTTCGACCCGAGAGAGCGCAGCGGTTTTGGGCAACGACATTCGTAGAAATCTAGGCCGTAGACTCATAGCGCGGAGCCAAAGCCGCATTGAGTTCTCGCCGTCGTGCGCAGCCGTGATACTCTCCATCAGTCGGCCCCACACGCCTGCCTTCCGCCATCGCACGAAGCGGCTGTAGCAGGTGGTGCGGGCCATAGCGCTCGGGCAGGTCACGCCAAGGCGCACCAGATCGCAGCACCCAGAAGATGCCGTTCAGCATGCGCCGCAATGCGCGTGGTCGGGCTGTTGGCAGCCTATAACCGGCGCAGCACGTCCTGCCATTCCGGATGAC
This sequence comes from Mesorhizobium sp. WSM4841, assembly GCF_055811515.1. Taxonomy (NCBI): domain Bacteria; kingdom Pseudomonadati; phylum Pseudomonadota; class Alphaproteobacteria; order Hyphomicrobiales; family Phyllobacteriaceae; genus Mesorhizobium; species Mesorhizobium sp. WSM4841. The sequence continues at coordinate 101,680 of NZ_JBVVQC010000007.1, read as the reverse complement.
GGTCGATCTGCGCTTTTGCGAACGGACAAAGCGGAATGATATTGACCCCTTCGCGTCGTGCATCCTCGACCGCCTGGCGCACCATTTGCTCGCCGACCTTGCGGCCCCGCAAGGCTGCTGGAATTTCTGTATGGTCGATGATGATCAGTCCCTCGCCGGCGCGGCTATAAGTCATCTCGGCTTCGACGCCATCGATGACCATCCGGTAGCGCCCCTCCGATGCGCCATCCTCCCGCTCAACCTTTTCGTCGGACGATAAAGTCGCCTTCTTCGGCAGTTCGGCGTGTGGCGGCCGCACCTGCCCCGGCCGCCCTTGCATGCACTCCAGCAGATCGCGGTCCCATCCTCCGAGATCGGCAGCGGCCTCGTAGGTCGAGACGAGAAACGCCAATAGGGTCTCGTCGCCATCGGCAGCCGACTGCACGGCATCGTAGGGCAGGATGAACTCCGACAGGCCGTCATGCCAGAACGCCGCATCCGGCCGGACCGATGCGCCTCGAAAGCCGTTCGGCGTTGGATAGGCGTAAGCGTAGAAGGCGGGATAATCGATGCCGCCGCCGCCCGGCCAGAAGCCTGCCGAGGAGACCTCGCGGTCGTAGGCCTCCTGCGTCACGTGGTCCGGCAATGCCGGAATTCCGCCCGGATGGAGAGGAGCACGCCTCCCTGAGAAGCGCGTGACGGCCAGATCGAGAGCGCCCCAGAACAGGTGAACCGGGCTGGACTTGCCGAGAAAGGAGGTCCGGAACGTTTTGAAGACCCTGTCGACCGCCATCGACGCGTGATGGAAGCGTTGAACGGCGTCGCGGTCATAGGGCCGTTCGCGATGATCCTCGTTGAACGGCACCGGGTTCGGCACTTCGTTCGGTTGGCCGTTGAAGGTCGGCGTGCCGCCGAGTTCGGAAACCAGCCGGACGAAGCTGGCGTGGAACGCCGCGACCGTAGTCGGCCCGAGCGCGAAGGACGCCTTGCGGCCGTCGCCGCTCGCGCCCATCACCATGTGGTCTCGAAGGTCGAACAGGATCTCGATGCCAGGGCCGTCGGGGATCGGCGAGGATGTCAGGCCGTTAGGCGTGACATAGAAGGTCGCGTTCCAGGAATGGTTGAGCCACGGGGTATGAGCCAGCCGATACTTGCCGGCGATCTGCAAGTATAGATGCAGTGCGGAACACGTCTCGCGCCAACTGAGGTAGTCGAGGTGGGGCCACTTGTTGCTCATTTTCGCTGTCTCCATCCTGCATTCAACGGCACGCGACATCGTTCATGTCGTCCTCGACCGCCCGAGCCGCGTCCGCGCGATCATCTTATCAGCGCCGGTCAGTCCGGAAGAGGAATGTGCTCATCCCGGTCATCGACCGGGAGATCGAAGCGCCCCTTGCCCCAGTTCTGCGCGCGCCATTCGGCCTTGGCCTCCTCGATGCGCTCCCGGGACGAGGCGACGAAGTTCCACCATATATAGCGCGGTCCGCTGAGCGTTGCGCCGCCGAGCATTATCAGTTGCGCGCCTTGGCGGCCGGCCGCGACCGTGATCCTGTCGCCCGGGCGAAGACCATCATCTGAGGTGCCTCGTAATCCTGGCCGGCGATCGATATCGAGCCTTCGACGATGTAGATGCCTCGCCGAACCTCGAAACCGCCAAGGTCGCGGAAACGCGGAACGATGAGGGTTTCGATCGCGTCGAGGCCCACCTCATCGGGACAGCCTCGCCCCTCGCCGATGAGAAGGCGCATGCCCGGTCTCCGCCAATCTGCACAGCGTGAGCGGGTCGAGTGCTGCCCACCCGACGACGGCCCGAACTAGCGAGCGGCCGTCTCCGCAACTAGCCACGCAATGCGCCAAGCTGTGTCGCGGAAAGTGGAACGTGCAGGCAATAATGCCGCCGAGGCCGGTGGCCCGCAGGCGAGCGCGTCGTCTGCCAAGGCTTCGCGGATGTCAGTGCTTTAACGGTCGAGACCCCAGAGGTGGGGATTTCGTTCGAAATGCTTGATCAGCATTTCGGTGACTGTGCGTATCTTGCGTGCCGGGTGCTGCCCCGGCGGTCGGATGACATATGCACCCGCCGGCGGTGGCGGATAGCGTGACATGATCGGAACGAGCGCGCCGGAGGCCACATAGTCATAGGTGATGCAATCGGGGAGCCAGGCGATGCCGAGTCCTGCTGCTGCGGCGGCGGCGAGCGCCGTAGCGTTGTCGGCCTTGAACCTGCCCTGCGGCTGAACCGTGACGATCTTGTCGCCATCCATGAGTTGCCAGGCTTCGGTTCCCTGCATGAGGGACTGATGGGCAGCGAGCTCAGCCGGCGTCTCAGGGGAACCGTGCGCACTGATATAGTCCGGGCTGGCGACCAGTTTCCCATAGATCGGCCCGACACGTCTCGCGATCAGGTTGGAATCCTGAAGGTAGCCAACCCGGATCGCACAATCAAAACCTTCGGTGATGAGATCGACGAAGCGATCGCTGTAGGAGGCATGGATGTGGAGGTGCGGGTGGTGTCGCGCCATGTCCGCGAGCACGGGGGCGAAGTGAGTCGGGCCGAAAGAAAGCGGCATGGCAACTCTCAGGCGGCCGCGCAGCTCACCTGTCGGGAGGATCGTTTCCCTGGCTGTGTCGATCTCGGCGCTGGCTCGGGCCGCATGGTCCCTGAACGTGATCCCTGCTTCCGTAAGCGCTGCCCCGCGTGTCGTTCGTGCAAGCAGTTGGACGCCAAGCTCCGCTTCGACCCGAAAGAGTCGCCGGCTGACGATTGACTTGGAGACGCCGAGCCGGCGCGCGGCGGCCGATACGCCCCCTGCATCGGCCACTGCGACGAATGTTTGTAGATCTTCGATGTCCAATTCGGCGTTCCTCGTTTCGCGACACAGCTTGCCCGACTATGGCACTACCGCATCGCCAAAAGGAACAGCAAATTGCGTCCAGGCAACGTCGCCCGCTGGCGCATGTCTCCCGTGAACCCATTGCCTTCCATAGCGGCAGAGAAAGGAAGTTTTGATGACCCCTCGTAACGGCCTCGATTCGCTTCTTCGTCCCGAAGATTCGGTCCTCGTTCTGATCGATCACCAACCTTATCAACTCGCGAACCTGAACAGCCACGATCCGCATATGGTGGTCAACAACACGACCGCGCTGGCGAAGCTAGCAAAAGCCTTCAATGTTCCGACCATTCTCACCAGCGTGATCGCGGCGCGCGGTGGACTTCTCTTTAAGCAGATCACCGACGTATTTCCGGACCAGGAAGTCATCGATCGCACCTGGGTGAACACCTGGCAGGACGAGAATGTGGTGAACGTCGTCAAGGCGACCGGCCGCAAGCAACTGATCATCGCCGGCCTGTGGACCGAGGTCTGCGTCGCAATGCCTGTCATCCAGGCCGCCGGCGAAGGCTGGGACGTGACCGTGATCACCGACGCGTCGGGCGGGATTTCGAAGGAGTCTCACGAAGTTGCCATCCAGCGCATGGCCGCGGCCGGCGCGAACGTGATGACCGTGATGGCGCTCGCTGGCGAATGGCAACGCGATTGGGCGCGCACCGAGCACGTCGAGGAGCTGACCGAGATTCTCATCCAGCACTTCGGCGGCAGCGGCATCGCGTACCTCTGGGAACAGCAGCTGCTCAACACGCCGGTGCCGAGCGCCGCGAGCTAATCTGAATAGGGATGAAGAGCATTCAGAACGATGCGTCGCAAGGAAGTTGAACACGCATCGTGCCTCGTCATCCCACGCACTTGCCATTCAGATATAGAAGCGATGAACGGAAAAGCTGCACCCGCTGGGCCCGGCTGGCCTGAAATCATCGTTTGCCCCGTCTGCCTGACCGTACTGGCTATCGGCGGGGGTGACGGCCTGGTTCGGCTGGATCTTGACCCGGTGGTGCTCGGCTTGATTCTGACGGCGCTTTCAGGCGTTGGCGGCATGGCTGGCTTTTTCGCGGCCTTCCTGCTGCGCATCCGGTCCTGGACGGCCTTCGGCGTGCATCGCACGACCTAGCGATGGATCGTAATCGGTGCTGCGGTTGGGATGGGCGCCTTCTTCGCGAAACTGGCTCTCATGGTCCTTACAAGTGCGGCCACATGATCAAGTTCAGGATCATGGCGGAAAGTGCCTATCGGTTTGTTGAGTAGCAACGGCTGGATCACGCGCCATTCGAAGTCTGTCAGGTAATATCGGCTCATGGTGAATCAGAATCCGGCGCGATGTGAAAGCAGCCAGTCGGCAACGCCCCCAATTCAGCTATTCCGAGCTGGCCGCGCCAAACCCATAAGCGGTCATTCACAGATTTAAGGTGATGGCAGCTACGCCCCTTGGCCGCCGATCGTCTGGAGCGCGCCGCTTCCCCGGGCCCTCCCTTTTCGACAAGCCAAGTTGACGGGAAAGAGCGGATCGATCGTCATTGTCTGCTCTCCGGCGCGTAATGGAGGATGACAACACCAGACTTGAGCGTCTTCGTCTCCAGATGCTTCAGGGGTATCCGGTTCGGGCCGCCCTTGAAGAGCGGCGTGCCTCTCCCGAGAATGACGGGTTGATCCCGAGGTGATACTCGTCGATCAGGCCGTGCTCCATCAGGGTCGCCGTCAGGTCGGCGCTGCCGAACACGAAGATGTCTCCGCCGTCCCTGGTCTTCAGCTTGGAGACTTCTTCCGCGACATTGCCGTTGAAGAGCTTCGTGTTGTTCCAGTCGGCGCTTTTCAGCGTGCGCGAGAAGACCACCTTCTCGATCTTGTTCATGAAGTCCGCGATCCAGCCTTGCTCGGACGGCCAATAGGCTGCCATGAGCTCGTAGGTCACGCGGCCGAAGATCAGCGTGTCGGCCTTTTCCTGGGTCTCACGAATGTAGTTCTCGAGTTCTTCTTCGAAGACGAACCAGCTGATGTCCCTGTCCGGACCTTCGAAGAAGCCGTCGACGGTCACCATGTCCCATATGATCAGTTTTCTCATAGAACCCTCCTCTTCGTGTATCCCTTTGTGAATTCTCGGCCCCATCCCGCCAAGCGGAAGCGCATGTTGGTGATCGGCCCCGCTTCCGAGACCTGGGTCTTCTCCAGCCTGACCGGCTCCATGCCGTTCTGAATGAAGAGGCGGATGCCGACGCCGATGAAGACGAGCGCGACATGGATGAGGACCTCGTCCACCCTAATTCGGGCCGACGGGAGACCGCAGCATTTCAGCGGGATTCGACGAAGCGTTCCAGTTTGCCCAGAGTTTGCAGTCCCAGTTCCACGGCACCGAAGCCCTTCGCCTCCTGGAACTCGGCAGTCGTGCTGAACACCATGCCCAGCGTTACCTTCGTTGCCCCGTCCTGATCCTCGAACGAGGCCCAGGCGTCGGCATGTTTCGGCCCGTTCTCGCCCCAATGCAGCGTATAGCCGATCCTCTCCTCGGGCCGGACCTCGTTATAGAGATGGTGGTTCGGGAAGACCGTGCCATCAGGCGCGATCATGTCGAATACCCATTCCCCGCCCGTGCGCAGATCGATCCTTTTCGTGCGACAGGAGAAGCCTTCCGGCCCCCACCATTGCGACAGCGTTTCAGAGTTCATCCACGCGCCCCACACAATGGATCGCGGCGCCTGAATCACCCGCTGCAACACCATGGTTCGTTCAGCCGCGCCCGCGAGGTTGTCTAGTCCCGCGCCGAAGCCTTCTCGATAGCCTGCCTCCATGTCCTGCGCCAGCGAGGAAAGTTGCACCGTCACGACCAGCCGGCTGCGCTCGTGCGTTCCCGAGATATCCGCCGTCACCAGCGCGACCGATTGCGTCACGCCTTCGGATGAGATCACCTCGTAGTTCACGCTGCACAGCGCCGGCTGCAACGCCAGCCAGCCGCACTCGCAGCGGATGTCCGGATGGCCCTCTACCTTGCAGAGCGAGATCTCGCGTCCACCCACCCTGGTGTCGGCCTCCAAGAACTCCACGGTGACCGAGGGTGATGGCGCAGCCCAGATCGCCCGCGCGGCCGGCGCCGTCCATGCCTCCCACAGCACGGCCAATGGCGCGGCCACATCCCGTTCGAAGGTGAGCGTCGCAAAGCGGCCCTTCCTATCATCAGGCACCGCACGGGTCGCACCGTTTGTAGCGAGGTTCTGTGTCATTCTTCGCCTTCCTTCATCACATTCACCACAAATGCATCCAACCGGTCGAGCCGAGCCTCCCAGATGGCGCGCTGTTCATCGAGCCATGTCCGCACCGGATCCAGGGCCTCGGGCACGATGGCGCAGGTGCGTATCCGCCCGTCCTTGGACGTGGTGATCAACCCTGCCGCCTCCAGCACGGAAAGGTGCCGCATCACCGTGGGCAGCCGTAGTCCCGTGGGGCCAGCCAAATCCGTCACCCGCGCAGGTGTTTCGGCGAGCCGGGTCAGGATCGACCGGCGGGTCGGATCAGCGAGCGCATGGAAGAGCAACGAGAGAGCAGGATCATGCTTAGCCATGTCGCTAACTATCGCCGAATTTGCCGGTGGCGCAAGCGAAAACTTCGTCAAGTCGCTAAGTATTTTTTGCCCAACGCGCCGAGTTCTTGGAGCAGGCGGCTTCCGTTGCCGAGTCCGCTGGGAAGTTGCTCGCAGCGATGCGAGCACAGGCCGATGCCTGCAATCGAAGACAAATTCCTGAAGCCGCCAGTCCGCTCCCCACCAATCTCAGCCGTTCGCGTTTTATGGGTTCACGGCAGAAGGCAGCGGGGCGCGGCGGGCGGAAAGTCGGCCACCTCACCGAAGCGCTTCACGCGGCCTGCAAGAATGGCCGCTGACCTGTTCCAGCCACCGCTATCTTATTGTTGGACCATGATCTTCTTTGATAAGGCGTTCGCCCTTTGCGAAGTCATGCTCTACTTCTAGGGGACGGCATGAGGGCACCGATTCTGGAAGAACGCAGCATTTGAAGTCGGGGAAGCATCCATGATCGACGACGAGCCGGACAGCGAACGCGTCTCGGCGCTGGCGCCGTTCCGGCACGGCATTTTCCGCGCCGTATGGTCCGCCAGTCTGGTTTCGAATTTCGGCGGCTTGATCCAGGGCGTCGGCGCCGCCTGGATGATGACCACGATCGCCACCTCGTCCTATCAGGTTGCGCTGGTCCAGGCGTCGACCACCTTGCCGATCATGCTGTTTGCGCTCGTTGCCGGCGCCATCGCCGACAGCTTTAACCGGCGCAAGGTCATGCTGATTGCCCAGATCTTCATGCTGGTCGTCTCGGTTCTGCTGACCGTGTTCACCTACCTTGGCTTGATGACGCCGTGGACGCTGCTCGCCTTCGCCTTCCTGATCAACAGCGGCACCGCGCTTTACAACCCGTCCTGGCAGGCTTCTGTCGGTGACATGGTGCCGCGCGCAAAGCTGCCTGCGGCCGTCGCGCTCAACTCCTTGGGCTTCAACCTGACGCGCAGCGTCGGCCCGGCGATCGGCGGCATCATCGTTGCCGCCGCGGGTGTTGCAGCGGCCTTTGCCGCCAATGCGCTGAGCTATGTTGCGCTTATGATCGTGCTTGCCCGCTGGAAGCCAGACCTGCCGGCCTCGACACTGCCGCGAGAGACGCTGGGCGCGGCGATGGGCGCCGGCCTGCGCTACGTCGCCATGTCGCCCAATATCGGCAAGGTGCTGGTCAGGGGTGCGGCTTTCGGCTTCAGCGCCGGCGCGGTTCTGGCGCTGCTGCCGCTGGTGGCGCGCGATGTCGTCAAGGGCGATGCCTTGACCTACGGCATCATGCTCGGTGCGTTCGGCATCGGTGCCGTCGGCGGCGCGCTGATCAGCGTCCGGCTGAGGCAGATCCTGTCCAGCGAGACGATGGTGCGCATGGCATTCGCCGGCTTCGCGCTCTGCGCCTTCAATGCCGCCGTCAGCGAACACGCCTGGCAGACGTCGCTCGGGCTGCTCATCGGCGGCGCCTGCTGGGTGATCGCGCTGTCGCATTTCAACGTCACCGTGCAGATGTCGACGCCGCGCTGGGTGGTCGGCCGGGTGCTCTCGGTCTATCAGACGGCGACGTTCGGCGGCATCGCGCTCGGCAGCTGGATTTGGGGTGTCGTCGCCGATGCGAATGGCGCCGAATTCGCGCTGGTTGCGGCTGCTGTCGCGATGCTGGCGGGCGGCGCGGTTGGCCTTTTGTTGCCGTTGCCGCAGCAGGCGGTGCTCAACCTCGATCCGCTGAACCGTTTCAAGGAGCCGCATCTTGCGCTCGACCTAAAACTGCGCAGCGGCCCCATCGCCATCATGATCGAGTACATTATCCGCGAGGAGGACGTGCCGGAATTCCTAGCCACCATGGCTGAACGCGGCCGCATCCGCCGCCGTGACGGCGCCCGCAACTGGACGCTGGCGCGCGATCTCGAAAATCCCGCAATATGGATCGAGCACTATCACACGCCGACATGGCTCGAATACATCCGCCACAACAAGCGGGCCACCCATGCCGACGCTGTAATCGGCGAGCGCGTACGGGCGCTGCACAGCGGCGACGAGCCGCCGCGCGTCCGTCGCATGATCGAGCGTCCGACAACCGCCGGCACCACGATCGTCATGCCGAAAGGACCGATCGAGCATTAGGCCGTGCCGGTGTGTCCAGTTGGATGAACACATGACGCTCCAATCCATGCGCCAAGCTGATGGGTAACACCGTACACTAGTCGGCGCAGCCCCCACCCACGCCTTAGGATGCAGCGCGCAGGCTCGTACGGACGCGCCGCCTGCTTGTGGCGCGGGTCTTCTCCGCCACGACACCGGTGATCTCGACCACGCCGTTCTCATGCGGCCTGGCGTTTGTGACCTTGTGGAGACGCTCATAGGGCAACAGTTCCTTGACCCGAGCATCGAGCAACGCGACTTCGGCTCGCAGATCCTCGCATTCCTGCCTCTGGACATCGAGCTGTATCTGTTCGGATGCCTGCTGCAGGGAAAGCTGCGAAAAATTCGCGCTCACCGTCGAGAGGTGCATCTTGTCGTTTTCGTTCTCCTTTCTGAGAGCGGACAACCTTTCCTCCGCAATTTGCTTTTCGGCCACAGCGTCGCTGCATTGAGCCTTGAGATTGGCGATCTCGCTGGCGGTTTGACTGTTCTCGTTCGAGGCAACTTCCAATCGTGATTGGAGGTTGCGAATTTCAGAACGCAGGCCGCCGATCTCCGTGAAACTACGCGTACGCTCGGCTTCCCTGTCACCTTCCATGATACGGGCCGCTTCCGTCATTTCCGACAGCTTCGCTTGCGCGACATCGAGCGATTTCTGCAGCCGCATTTCCTCTTTCTCGCTCTTGCCAAGCGCAGCCAGCAGTTCCGAAAGTCGCGCCGCGTCATTGGCATGAATCGTCGAGAGTTCATCCAGCCTGTGCCGCGCCTCAGCTTCCCGTTTCAGCGCCTTGTCGAGATCGATCGACAGGCTGACATGTTTTTCCCTCAGTATCTCGTTCTCGCGTGCGCATCTGTTGGCCTCGGCCGTTCTGGCCGAAAGCGTCTTGACGAGGTCGCCGAACTCCGCTTCGCGTTCTGCGCTCGCATTGCCTGCCCTGACGAGTTCCAGCCTTGCTGCAGCCAGCGCACCGCGAAGTGCCTCCTTGTCGTCGACCAGGCCTATCTCGCGCTGCTGCAGGGCCTCGACAGCGCTTTCACGCTCGCGCTGCTTTCTGGTCGCGTCGTGGAGCTGCTCCGACAGCACTCTTTGCTGTGTGGTCAGGCTGACATTTGCCAGTTCCAGCTCGTTGGCGCGAAGAATGTCCCCGTGAAGCAGCTTCAGGAATTCGCCTGTCAGATGATGCGAGGTCGCGATTTCCGACAGTTTCGTGTTGATCTCCTCCAGATACTCCCGTGCATCGTCAAAGAGCCCATCAACGGCATTTAACGCAGCCAGTCGGGTTTGTGTATGGGAAGTCAGCCGTAATGCGATCTCGGGAGTGTCCGCATCGTCCTCAGGCTGAGAGTTGTCATTCTTTGCCGCGAGATTCTCATCCGGGACGTCATTCAACGGCGATTGGTAGTCTAAGTTCAGACACTCATCGAATGCATCCGCCAAATCGGCTTCGAGCTCCTTGAATGCTCTGTCCACCTTCTCGGCACGCTTGATCAGACTTTTGATTCTCATGACTGAACGTCCCCCCCTTCTAGCGCCACCACGGAGTCTTGATCCTCGCCTGCCGGATACGGGTTCATCCTACCTCCCCTGACGCGGTCGCCGCGTGAGACGACCGCTCTTGAACCTGCTGTCATGGTCCCGTTTACACCACCCTGAGCGCAAGAGGCCGAGTCCACGCTAGGGACAGGCTTGGCCACTGTCCTCGTCTGTTTGAATGATGCAAACTGTAACTGCCCTGATTGCCGCCGGCTTTTCGGGCAAACAACAACCTCCGGAGGAACGTCCGCCGGAGTTCAAGACCTTGGGTACCGACAGCTACTGACCGCGCATCCGCGATCATCGTCGTGCCGCTATCGGGAGAGGACGCGAATGCGGCTCTGAAACTCACCCCGATCGACATAGCATCCCCGCAGATGTCTCAGCCCGTGTTTGGGTTGAACGATTGGCGGCCGTGAAGCACCCGGCGATTGTCGAAGACCGCCATTTCGCCGGCCTTGAGGGCGGTAGACTTCAGATAGAGCGTTCGCGGATGTTGCTGGAGCTGAATGACGAAATATTCGCGACCTTGCGCGCGCGGGGCACGCACGGTTCGGTCCGCCTCGGGGCTCCCGAAGCCTACGCGCATCTCTTTGTGCCACAGGTTCTCGCCCGTTTCGCGGCGGCCAACCCCACAATGACAATCGAACTTTCTCATGCGCCGTCGTGCCAGCTCGTACCCCAGCTCAAGGCAGGTAACATCGATTTGCTGCTCTGTGTCGGGGGCCACGAGCCACGCCAGTGGCCGGTCTCCGAATTGTGGCGCGGTCCGTTGAAGTGGATCATGTCCGCACAGCATTCGGCCCATTTGCAAGACCGCTCCCGTTGGCCCTTTCTCCAGGGGACTGTCCATCGCTGCCACCATGGCTGGATGGGTGTTTGAGGCGCGGCACCGCTCTTCGCGCTCTTGAACGAGCCGGCCGGCGTTACAAAATCGTGTCTACGGCCACAACAGTCGAAGGTCAGCAGGCTGCTGCCTTGGCGGGTCTCGCCGTGGTGATCTTGCCGGAAGCAACGCTGGTGCCCGGACTGCGGGCTGTAGGGAGCGACGAGGGCCTGCCCGACCTGCCGGAGACTGCCGTCTTGTTAGTCAAGGCACGGGAGGCTCGCCAGCCCGAAACAGACACGCTTGCTACAGTGATCATGGATACATTCGAAACGATAAGGGCCGCCGCACGACGAGAACCTGTTGGGCAGCCGAAATCCTCGTAAAACAGGTAATGCCCTGCGCGACCTTATCTCTCCAGCCACGCAAACGCGCACCGGGCAGCATCGACGGGGCAGCTTCGCTGCGGCGATAAAACCCATTCTCATTCGGGGAACCGCGTTGACGTAAACGTCAACCCAAAGCTATATGCGCCAGCGACCGTGATCGCGAAATGCGCAAGACGGCGACTTCGGCCAGACCGAAGTGCCAATCTGCGACAAACGCAACGAGACGAGGAGAACGGCCATGGGCGTTCAGGAAATTGCCGACAAGATCAGTGCGCGCGTGGCGAGTGCCGGGTTCGATCGTTCGGTGAAATTCGATACCGGCGGCGACGGTGTCATTGTCATCGACGGCGCCACCATCTCGACCACCGACGCGCCGGCCGACTGCACCATAAAGCTTTCGCTCGACGACCTGGAGTCGCTGATATCAGGCGATCTCAACCCGACCATGGCGTTCATGTCCGGCAAGATAAAGGTCGAAGGCGACATGAGCGTCGCCATGGCGCTGAGCCAGTTGATCGGCTGATCCAACCAATCGGGATGGAAACAAGCCGCCGCCCGATGGGCGGCGGCTTGTTTCCGATCCGTCAGGCCGCGAGCGGCAGTCGCTGTGACTTCAGCTTGCGCCCCGTCGCCTTCAGCGTGCCCTGCGCGCCGGCGAGTACGCCTTCCACCAGCTCCAGCGCCAACAGGCGGTGCCGCTCATAAGGGCCCGGCATGGCAAGCGAGCCGGTTTTTTCCGCCGAGAACCCGAAGCGCTCATAATAGGGCGCGTCGCCGACCAAAAGGATCGCGGCGTGACCGAGACGCGCGGCTTCAGTGATCGCATGGCGCATCAGCGCCGAGCCGATGCCGGCATTCTTGATTGTGGGATCGACGGCGAGCGGGCCAAGCAAAAGGGCTGCCCGACCGCCCTCGCCCAGCACCACGTCCCAGAGCCGTACGGTGCCGGTGACGGCACCCGTCGCATCACGTGTGACAAAGGCCAGGCCTTCCGAAGGCCGGCGGCCGCGCCGCAGCTTTTCCGACGATTTTTTCCGGCGCTTCGGCCCCATGGCGCGATCGAGCAAAGCCTCGCGCGCCGAAACGTCAGCAGCGGTTTCGGCGGCGATGACGAAAGCGCCAGCAATCTCCCCCCTCGAGGGGGAGATGTCGCCAAGGGCGACAGAGGGGGTCGCCGCGCGTGAAGCGCCGGCCCCACACAGTCCGAGAGAGGTCGCGACAGCTGAGCCGACCCTCTCTGGCCGCTTTGCGGCCATCTCCCCCACAACGGGGGAAATTTGCCGGCTCACGCCGCCCTCAACAATGAAATCCAAAACGTCCATTTCCGCGATCCTTCACGAGCGGATTGTTCCACAGGCGAACCGAAGCGGGCGATCTCGTCGCCCGCACCGGGTGATCTGACCGGCTCTTGCGAGCCGTCAGATCACGTAGGATCGGAGAGGCTCAAAGCCGTTGAAGGCGACCGAGGCGTAGGTCGTCGTGTAAGCGCCGGTGCCCTCGATCAGCACCTCGTCGCCGATGGTCAGCGACAGGGGCAGCGGATACGGCGTCTTCTCGTACATCACGTCGGCCGAATCGCAGGTCGGGCCGGCGAGCACGCACGGAGCAGTCTCGGTGCCGTCATGCGCGGTCACGATCGGGTAGCGGATCGCCTCGTCCATCGTCTCGGCGAGACCGCCGAACTTGCCGATGTCGAGGAAGACCCAGCGCACATTGTCGTTGTCGGCCTTCTTCGAGATCAGCACGACTTCCGATTTGATGACGCCGGCATTGCCGACCATGCCACGGCCCGGTTCGATGATCGTCTCGGGAATCGCGTTGCCGAAATGCTTGCGCAGTGCCGAGAAGATCGCCTGGCCATAGGCCTGTGCCACCGGCACATCCCTGAGGTAACGGGTCGGGAAGCCGCCGCCCATATTGACCATCTTGAGCACAATGCCTTCCTCGGCGAGCGTCGCGAACACCTTTTTGGCGTCACCGAGGGCGCGGTCCCAAGCGGTCAGGTCGGTCTGCTGCGAGCCGACATGAAACGACACGCCATAGGCGTCGAGGCCGAGCGTCCTGGCATGGCGCAGCACGTCGACCGCCATCGCCGGCACGCAGCCGAACTTGCGCGACAGCGGCCATTCGGCGCCTTCGCCGTCGGTCAGCACGCGGCAGAACACACGGGCGCCGGGTGCAACGCGGGCGATCTTCTCGACCTCCTCGACGCAGTCCACCGCGAACAGCCGGATGCCGAGCTGATAGGCGCGCTGGATGTCGCGCTCCTTCTTGATGGTGTTGCCGAAGGAGATGCGGTCCGCCGGCGCACCGGCGTCCATCGCCATCTCGACTTCGGCAACGGAAGCGGTGTCGAAGGACGAGCCCATCGCAGCAAGCAGGCGCAGGATTTCCGGCGCCGGATTTGCTTTCACCGCATAGTAGATTTTCGAATCGGGAAGCGCCTTCTCGAAGGCGCGGAAATTGTCGCGCACGACGTCGAGATCGACGACGAGGCAAGGGCCGTTCGGACGTCGGGTGGCGAGGAAGTCAAGGATGCGCTGGGTAGCCATCGGGGTCTCTCCATCAGCGCCTTTCGGCGCGCACAAAGGCTGCGGGACGCGGGTCATCGACCTCGCGAACACGCGGTGGACAAAGGCGGGACGTCAATCCATGGAACCAGCCGGTGGAGACCCCGGAACCATGAAGCGCCGTCTCGCGGCGGTGAACCTTGGCCTTGCCCGGCCTCGGTTCGCTTTGTCTGCCTTGGCTTGGATGGGAGACCCGTCCGCACTGCCGGCAATGAAGGTGTGCCTCTTCAGTAACCCCGGTCTTTGGACGACCGGCAGAACACCAGAAAGGCCCGCACCGTCGTTGCTTCAAGGTGTCCTCGGTCTGGCGGTTGGCCGCTAAACCGACTGGAGGGGTTAGCTCCAGTTACCTTACCGATATCCTCACCATTTTGAGGATCGGCGGACACCCACAGGCACGTGCGACTTTGGGCAAGCGCGATATAAGAGCGAAGGGTTTCACAATCAATAAAAATCGTATGGCAGGTTGTAAAATTCCTGGCACCGAACAATGTTGCAACAACTGTATCCGGATATCGAACGCATGACAGGCACTCGCGGCCCCCTGAACGCTTTTCTCGACCTCGACGATATCCCGGTATCCAATGCGCAATCCGGCCTGCTTGCCGGCCTGCGGCTGGCCGTCAAGGATATCTACGACGTGGCCGGCTACCGCACCGGCTGCGGCAATCCACAGAAATACCAGGAGGCTTCACCCGCTTCGGCGACAGCGCCGGCCGTCCAGGCGCTGCTTGATTCGGGCGCGCGCTTCGTCGGCAAGACGCAAACCGACGAGTTGGCCTTCTCCCTGATGGGGCTGAACGCGCATTTTCCGTCGCCGGTCAATCCAGCAGCGCCGGACCGCATCACCGGCGGCTCGTCCTCCGGTTCCGCCGCCGCGGTCGCCGGCGGGCTGGCCGACATCGCCATCGGATCCGACACCGGCGGCTCGATCCGCGCGCCGGCAAGCTTTTGCGGCCTGATCGGCCTCAGGGTCACGCATGGCCGCATCTCGCTCGACGGCACCATGCCGCTGGCCCCCTCCCTCGATACGTTCGGGTGGTTTGCCAAGGATATGGCCACCTATGACAAGGTCGGCGCGGTGCTGCTTGGCAATGATCTGCATCGCGACGAATTGCAGAGTCCGCTCGCCCTGGATGTGCTGGACGGGCTCGTGCTCGGCCCGCGGGAGGCGGATGAATACCGCGGCATGGTCCGCCATGTCTCTTCGGTAATGGGCACGCCGCGGGTCATTGCGCCGCTCTCGCATTCCACCGACGAACTTTACTGGTGCTTCCGCACGCTGCAGGGGTACGAGGCGTGGCAAAATCATGGTGCCTGGATCTCGCAGGGTGACCGGATGCTCGGCCCCGGCGTCAAGGGGCGTTTCGAGCATGGCGCGACCATCGACGTCGCAATCGCGCAACGTGAAACGGAACGTCGCGTTTCGTTTCGTCTTGAACTTGTCGACCTGCTTGGCGATGACGGCGTCCTTGTGCTGCCGACCGTTCCGGGTGCCGCCCCGCTCAAGACCGATTCCTTCGATGATTTGCAGACCTATCGCGAACGCGCGCTAAGGCTGCTGTGCCTCTCCGGCGTGTCGGGCTTTCCGCAGATCACCCTGCCGCTGGGCCATGTCGACGGCGCCCCTTTCGGCCTCTCGCTGCTCGGACCTGAGAACAGCGACCGGCAGTTGATGGCGCTTGCCGCGCGCATCCTTTCAGCCCACCAAAGGAGCGCATGACATGGATACGCTGACCCGCATGCGCGCCTTCATCGACGTGGTCGAGGCCGAAGGTTTTTCGGCGGCAGCGCGCAAGATCGGCCGCTCCAAGGCGCTGCTGTCGAAATATGTGCGCGAGTTGGAGGACGAGCTCGGCGCGTTGCTGCTCAACCGCACCACCAGGCAGTTCTCGCTAACCGAGGCCGGCCACACCTATTACCGCCGCGCCTCGGAAATCGTCCGCGAGGTCGACAGCCTGGCCGATGCGGTGCGCGAATCCTCCGGCGACGTGCGCGGCAGGATCAAGCTGTCGGCACCGCGCACTTTTGCCGACGCACCGATCGGCCAATCGCTGATCGACTTCGCCAAACAACATCCCGACATCGTGCTCGACATTCATCTCGACGACCGCTTCGTCGATCTGGTCGAGGAAGGTTTCGATCTCGCTGTGCGCATTTCGCGGCTGGAAAGCTCCTCGCTGATCGCCAGGCGTCTGGCGCCGTTCTCGGTGCGGCTCTGCGCATCGCCCGAGCTGATTGCCAAGCACGGCATGCCGGTGCGGCCGCAGGACCTTGGCCGCGTGCCCTGCATCATCGACACCAATGGCCGCTGGCTGACCAACTGGCCGTTCAAGGGCGACAGCGGCGACACGGTAACCGTTTCGGTCTCCGGTCCGATCGAGGTCAACAGTCCGATGGCGGCAAGGGCCGCCGCCGTGGCGGGATTGGGATTTTCCATCCTGCCGGATTTCATCGCCGCGCCCGACATCGAAAGTGGCCGGCTAGTGACCGCGCTGAATGACCGCATCCTGCCGGGTGGCGGCATCTTCGCCGTCTATCCGCACCGACGCTATTTGCCTGCGAAAGTTCGCGTCTTTGTCGATTTCCTGGTGCAGTGGTTCAAGACGATTGACAATGCATGAGCTTTTAGCCGCCGGGAGTCCCATTTTCGCCCCCTTTCTGGTAACTCTCGATATTTACCCAAGCTGATGGAATCGCGACCGAGAATGCACCTGAAACGGCAAGCAATCATGATGGCTTCGGCCATGGCGGCGACATTTGCCACGGTCGGGCCAGCAAATGTGCATCCCCACGTCTTCGCCGAGGCTCGCCTCGAAGTGATCCTCAGCCCGGATCACCAAAGTGTGAAGGCCTTGCGCCATGTCTGGCGCTTCGACGATTTGTTTTCGAGCACGGTGATGATGGAGTTCGATAAGAATTCCGACCTGAAGCTCGACGACAAGGAGCTGAAGGAAGTCGCCGACACCGTCCATGCTTCGCTGGCGGAGTTCAATTACTTCCAACTCGTCACCGTCGACGGCAAGGACGAGGCGATGAACCCGCCGCCGCAGCTGATGGCAAATTTCGACAACGACCAGCTCATCATCCTGTTCGAATCCGACCCGAAGGCGCCGACCAGGCTGGCCGGCAAGATCGATATCGGCGTCTATGACCCGACCTTCTACACGGCGATCGATTTCACCGAGGACGCGAATCTGCAGGTCGCCGGCTTGCCGTCGACATGCACGAGCAAGGTCGTTCGTCCCAACCCCGACGAGGCGCTCGCCGAGAACCAGAAGACCCTGACGGACGCCTTCTTCAACGATCCGACAGGCACCGATATGAGCAAGATCTTTGCGACCAAGCTCGAACTGAACTGTCAGCCAGAAGGATAATCCGGTGACGAAACCGTCCCTGCGTTTGGCTTTCGGCCTTTTGGCAGCCGCCCTTGTGATGACGCACGTCCTCGGCTCCGCCCACGCACAGAGCTCGCTCGGCATCGGCACCAATGACGGGATAGCTCCCACCACCGGGCCGTTCGCCCATATCCTGATGTGGATCAATCTGCGTCAGCAGGAATTCTACCGCGCGCTTGCCGGCGCGATGAAGGCAATGCGCGAGGATGGCGGCAAGCTGTGGTTGCTTATCGGCCTGTCCTTCGCCTACGGCATTTTCCATGCCGCCGGCCCCGGTCACGGCAAGGCGGTGATCTCGTCCTACATGGTGGCGAACGAAGTCGCGCTCAAGCGCGGTATCATGCTGTCCTTCGTCTCGGCCCTGCTGCAGGCGCTGACGGCGATCCTGGTAATGATGCTCGCCTACTTCGTCCTGCGCGGCACCACCATATCGATGACCGACGCGGCATGGTTCCTCGAAGTCATGAGTTTTGTCTTCGTCACCCTGTTCGGCGCCTGGCTTTTGTGGCGCAAGGCCGGCCCCGCTATCCTTCGCCTGTTCGGCGCGAACCCTGCCTACAGCCTGTCGGCGGCCCATGCCGGCCATTCGCAAACAGGCCACTCACATTCCGCCGATGCTCATTCGGCGCATTCCCATGCGCTTCACGCACATGGCCATGATGGCCACAACCATGATCATGGCGCACACGACCATCACCATGACCATGGCGGGCACGATCATCATCACCATGCGGGCGAGGTCTGCGAGACGTGCGGACATTCACACGCGCCCGACCCGGCGCTGCTTTCCGGCGACCGCTTCGACTGGCGCACCGCCTGGTCGGCGGTGGCTGCGGTCGGTATCCGCCCCTGCTCGGGCGCGTTGATCGTGCTGAGCTTTGCCATGCTCAACGGGCTGTGGTTCGGCGGCATCCTGTCGGTGCTGGCGATGGCGCTCGGCACCGCGATCACGGTCTCGATCTTGGCGACGCTGGCGGTGACGGCCAAGAACTGGGCAGTCTATTTCGCCGGTGACGGCCGCATGGGTAACCGCATCCATTCGATCGTCGAGATCGGCGGCGCAGCCTTCGTGTTTTTGTTCGGGTTGCTGCTGTTGTCGGCCAGCCTGACTGGCGGATAGCGCCTCGATCGGACGCGCAGCCTCCAAACTGAACCAGGAATTGTCGACCTCGGCGCCGCCCCTCATCGCCCTGCCGGCAACGCCGGCCATTGGCGAAATCACCGATGAGAGCGCCCCTCGCCCCGTTTACGGGGAGAGGATGCCGGCAGGCAGGTGAGGGGCAGCGCCGAGATCGGCAATTTGTGTGTCGCCGCTGGCCCGAATATCGACACCTAACCCGCGATCTTCCCATCCAGCTCGTCCTCGATATGGGCGCGGATGATGTCGTCGAAGCTGGTTTCGGCGGCAAAGCCAAGCTCCCTCGACCGCCGCGCCTCGAACCGTGTCGGCCAGCCCTTGACGATCGCCCAGATCGTATCGTCGGGCTCCTCGCGGATCAGTTTCACCGCCTTGGCGCCGGCAATGCGTTCCAAGGCCTCGATCTGCTCGCCGACCGTGACGGCGACGCCGGGCATCGTCAGATTGCGGCGCGGCCCGACGGCGCTGCCGTCGATCCCTGCTGCGTGGATCAAAAAATTCACCGCCGAGCGCGGGCTGGCGTGGGTGTGCACGACAGAGCGCGGCACCGGCAATATTGCTTCCTGGCCGCTCAACGGCTCGCGGATGATGCCGGAGAAGAAGCCCGAAGCCGCCTTGTTGGGCTTGCCCGGCCTGACGCAGATGGTCGGCAGCCTGATGCCGATGCCGTCGAAGAAGCCGCGCCGCGTATAATCGGCGAGCAATGCTTCGCCCATCAGCTTCTGCGTGCCGTAGGAGGTTAGCGGCGTCGGGTGGAATTCGTCGGGGATGATGTCCGGAAACGGTGCGCCGAACACGGCGATCGACGAGGTGAAGACGACGCGCGGCGCAAACCCCGCCAGCCTTATGGCATCGAACAGCGCCCTTGTGCCGTCGAGATTGACGCGATAGCCGAGATCGAAATTGGCTTCCGCCTCGCCCGACACGACGCCGGCGAGATGGAAGATCACGTCGGGGCGCGACGCGACCAGCCGTTCCATCCCGCCCGCCGCGGCGAGATCGCCTGTATGGATGGTGACGCCGACGCCTTCCAGCGCCGGCGCCTGCGGCGGCACGATATCGTGAAGGTCGAGCGCGGCGATCTTCCGGCCGCTGAGCGTTCCGTCCTTCGCCAGCCGGGCGATGAGCTTGCGGCCGACCATGCCTGCCGCGCCGGTAATCAAAATACGCATATCAATGATCCTTTTTGCGCTGGCTGCGGCCACGCAGCCAAAACACGACGAAAATGGCCACCATGAAGACAGCGGCAATTACAGCGGCAAGAATGGTCGAGACACGGCCGGCCGCCAGCATCACGGTTGGCAAATAGTAGGCGGCGATGCCGAACAGCAGCAGCACCCAGAGGGCGCCTATCGCCGCGTTGCGCGTGTCGCGATCCATCACGCGGCCCTGACGCGGCGGGAATTCATCAAGTTCGTTATCAATGCCATGGAACTCCCGGTATCAGTGATAGTGGCCATGATGCGGAGCCGCATCGTGCGCATGGTCGTGCTCGCCATCGTGGCCATCATGGCTGTCGGCGCAATGGCCGAATTCCGGTTCTACGGTGGCGTGGGCAATGCCATGCTCGGCGGCAAGCCGCTTCTTGATGGCGCTGACCGCCTTGTGGGCATCTACGCCATCGTAGAGGCAAGCATGCAAGGTCGCCATGTTGCTTGACCCGTCGAGCGACCAGACATGCATGTGATGCACCTCGCGCACGCCCTTGACTGTCGCTTCTATGTCCCTGGCGATCAGGTCGCGATCGAGGCTCGCCGGCACGCCTTCGAGCAGGACATGGGCTGCTTCGCGCATCAGCGACCAGGCCGTGGACAGGATCAGCAGCGAGACGAGGACGGACAGGATCGGATCGATAGGCGTCCAGCCCGTTGCCAGGATGACCAGCGCAGCTATGATCGCCGCCGCCGAGCCAAGCAGGTCGCCGAGCACGTGCAGGATGGCACCGCGCATGTTCAGGCTGTCGCGGTCGCCGCCATGCAGCACGAAGAAGGAGCCGATATTGACCAGCAGACCGGCGATCGCGACGACCAGCATCGGCCCGCCGAGCACGGGCGCAGGCGTCAGCAGGCGTTCCCAAGCCTCATAGATGATCCACAGCGCAATGACGAAGATGGCGATGCCGTTGGTATAGGCGACCAGCGTTTTGACCCGGCCGAAACCATAGGTGAGGCGAACGGTGGCCGGCCGGCCGGCCAGATGAAAAGCATACCAGGCGAGACCGAGCGCGATACAGTCGGCGAGCATGTGGCCGGCATCCGCCAGCAGCGCCAGCGATCCGGTGAAGAGACCGCCAAGCGTTTCCACGACCATGAAGCCGGCGGTCAGGCAGGCTGCGATCAGCACCCGTTTCTTGTCGGTCGAGCCGTGCACATGACCGGCGCCGTCGCTGTGGTCATGCCCTTGCGAACCATGGTCATGCGCCATCTGCAAACTCCTGTTAGAGCCTGATCCATCCCGGCAGAATCAGGATGGAGGCTCAATCTCGTTTGACCATGATCTTGCCCGAATCCGGCCTCCACTTTTCGGGATCATGATCCGTCTTGTTTGACCATGATCTTATCCGAAAACCGGCCTCCACTTTTCGGGATCGTGGTCAGGCGCCGAACTCGGCGCGGAAATACTCGAGCCGTCGCTTCTGGCGACCGTCGCCATCGAAATTGGCCGGATCGAGCCATGCCTCATAGGCTCTGCGCAGTGCCGGCCACTCCTTGTCGATGATCGCGTACCACGCGGTATCGCGGTTTTCGCCCTTGACCACAAGATGCTGGCGGAAAATGCCCTCGAACTTGAAGCCGAAACGCTCGGCCGCGCGCTTCGACGGCTCGTTGCGGTTGTTGCATTTCCATTCGTAGCGGCGATAGCCAAGCTCATCGAAAATGTATTTCATGAACAGGAACTGCGCTTCCGTCGCCGCCGGCTTGCGCGAGATCAGCGGCCCCCAATAGATGTTGCCGATCTCGATCACGCCATGGGCCGGATCGATTCGCATCAGCGTCTGGCGTCCGGCGACCTTGCCGCTGGCCTTGTCGATGACCGCGAAGAACAGCGGGTCCTCGCTGGCTTCGGCCTTGTCCAGCCATGGCTGGAAGGCGGCGCGGGTCTGCGGTGGATAGTCGAACAGCCAGGCGAAACGACCATCGACGTCAGGCACCGACGACGCCTCGAACAGGCCGTCGCCGTGCTTTTCGGCGTTGAGCGGTTCCAGCCTGGCATAGCGCCCCTCCAGGACTTTGCGTTCGGGCCGCGGGCGCGGTTGCCAATTCTTGAGGTTTTCCGACACCCAAAGCTCCAATCCGTTTGACTTTTGCGAAAGGACGCTCACAAAAACGCTCGCTCGGTGAAAGAACCACACGGACGGGAAAAATGCTCCACACGATTTCGGCCTTCGATCGTCTCGGCGAGGAAAACGCCTTCGCGGTGCTGGCTCGTGCCACCGCGCTCGCCCATCAGGGCCGCGATATCGTCAATCTCGGCATCGGCCAGCCCGACTTCAAGACGCCGCAGCACATCGTCGAGGCCGCGATCAAGGCGCTGCGCGACGGCCACCACGGCTATACGCCGGCTAACGGCCTGCTGGCGACACGAGAAGCGGTGGTGCGCCGCGCGCTGACCACCACCGGCGTCGAGGTTTCGCCCGAGGCGGTGATGATCCTGCCCGGCGGCAAGCCGACCATGTTTGCCGCGATCCTGATGTTCGGTGAACCGGGCGCCGAGATCCTCTATCCCGATCCCGGCTTTCCCATCTATCGCTCGATGATCGAGTTCACCGGTGCTGCTCCGGTACCGGTGCCGATGCGCGAGGAGAACGGCTTTGCCTTCTCGGCGCAGGAGACGCTGGCGCTGATCACGCCGAAGACCAGGCTGCTGATCTTAAACTCGCCGGCCAACCCGACCGGCGGGGTCACCCCCCGCGCCGAGATCGAGAAGCTGGTCAATGGGCTGGAAGCGCACCCTGATGTCGCCATCCTCTCCGACGAGATCTACGACGTGATGACCTATGACGGCGAGACGCATTGCTCGCTGCTCAACTTTCCCGAGATCCGCGACCGGCTGATCGTGCTCAATGGCTGGTCGAAGACCTGGGCGATGACCGGCTGGCGCATGGGCTGGTCGATCTGGCCGAACGGCGACAAGGGCGCCCACCTCTACGATAAGGTGCGCAAGCTCGCGGTCAATTGCTGGTCATGCGTCAACGCGCCGAGCCAGTATGCCGGTATCGCGGCCATCGACGGTCCGCAGGACGACGTCGACAAGATGATGCGCGCCTTC
Source organism: Mesorhizobium sp. WSM4841 (assembly GCF_055811515.1). NCBI lineage: Bacteria > Pseudomonadati > Pseudomonadota > Alphaproteobacteria > Hyphomicrobiales > Phyllobacteriaceae > Mesorhizobium > Mesorhizobium sp. WSM4841. The sequence goes on along the minus strand of NZ_JBVVQC010000007.1, from coordinate 79,009 downwards.
GACCGCCGTAGGAAGATCGTGGTCGAAGGGCTGAACGCCTTGCCGGGCGTTTCCTGCATCACACCGAAGGGCGCGTTCTATGCCTTCCCCAATGTCTCAAAAACCGGCTGGAAGGCCAAGAAGCTGGCGTCTGCCCTGCTTGAGGATGCCGGCGTAGCGCTGATCGGCGGACCCGATTTCGGCATCCTGGGCGAAGGCTATATCAGGTTGTCCTACGCCAATTCCGAAGAGAACATCCTGCGCGCGCTGGAGCGGATCGAGGCGTTTCTGGGCAAGTGAGAACAAGCGCATTACCCCGAAATCGGAATCGATTTTCGCGGAGGCGCAAATCAAAGTGCTACGGCGTCCTTTGCGCCCGATAGAACGCGCGGCACTGTCTCAACGAGGAGATCGCTGTCGTCGGCGATAGAATTCACGACCGAAGAAAGGTGACGTCAGATGTTTTATGCCATCCTCGCCTATCACGTTGAGGAAGTGATCACTGCGCTGACTCCGGACGAGGATGCGGCGCTGATGACCGACCTGCTCCAGATAAACGAACGGCTATACCGCGAAGGCACGCTTGGCCCGGCGGCGCGGCTCGGGGCGACCCAAGACGCCTGTACCTTGCGCGGGCCGGGCGCCGGAATGGTCATTGACGGACCCTTCGCCGAGACCAAGGAACAATTGTTGGGGCTCTACGTCGTCGACTGCGCCACGCGCGATGCCGCGATCGCGATTGCGCGCGACCTTCGCCGCGTCAATCCGACCGCCGTCTACGAAATCCGCCCCATTTCGCTGTATCTTCCCGGCGTGCCGCTTTCGGTTATGCAGTCCTAGCCAAAATTGATCGCGGCCCGGCCGGGTCCCCGCTGCTGCGCAGCGTCCAGGCGTTCGCCGGCCTTCATCGTGCCACTGGCACGATGAATTCGCTTACGCGAACCAACCGCTCACCCTCGCCCGACATACGGCATCTTCGTCGCCATCACTGTCATGAACAGCACATTGGCGTCGAGCGGCAGGCTGGCCATATGGACGACGGCATCGGCGACCTGCTGGACATCCATCACCGCTTCGGCGGCGATAGAGCCATTGGCTTGCGGTACCCCGACCGTCATCGCCTGCGCCATGTCGGTCAAGGCGTTGCCGATGTCGATCTGGCCGCAGGCGATGTCATAAGGCCGGCCGTCCAGCGCCAGCGTCTTGGTCAGCCCGGTAATAGCGTGCTTGGTCGCGGTATAGGGCACTGAGCCCGGACGCGGCGCGTAGGCAGACACCGAGCCGTTGTTGATGATGCGGCCACCCATCGGCTGTTGCCTGCGCATGGCGCCGAAGGCGGCGCGGGCGCACAGGAACGAGCCGGTGAGATTGACCCCGACAACTTCGTTCCACACCTCGACGGGAATCTCGTCGATCAATGTCGACTTGTAGCTTGTGCCGGCATTGTTGAAGAGCAGGTCGACACGGCCGAAGGCCGCCGCCACCGTCTCGAACATCTCGTCGACCTGATCGGCCTTGCTGATGTCGCAGGCGACCGCCAGCGCCTTGGCTTGTGTAGATCCGGCATCGGCGATCGCCTTGTTCAGCACCGGCTTGCGGCGTCCGCAGAACACCGTGTTCCAGCCGGCCCTGAGCAGCGCCGTAGCGACGGCTTTGCCGATGCCGGTGCCGGCGCCAGTGACGATGGCTGTTTTGTAGTCTGTCATAACTGTCCTCCTGCAGCGCCGCGTGTCCGCAAAGGACGCCATAGCACCTTGATATCGAGCAATTTGATTTTGTGCATGATCGCTTCCAAAAATCGATTCCGATTTCGGCTCATGCGCTAACGGCATCGACAAAAGGGCGGCCATTGGCGGCCGCCCTGATCTGAACCGGCTTGGGAGGAGGAAAGCCGATCCGACTACCTAAAATCATGCGCTTCCTAGGTAAACGAGACATTAACGCGAGAGCGGTGCCCGGATTCCCGCTCTCCGCGGCCCGGAAGCCTACCAGCGCGAACCGGCGGTTGCCTTTCCCGACGCCGGCACCCCTGACTCCGGCACCTCTGGCGCCGGCACTTTTGCCGCCGACACCGTCGCCTCGACATGGTCGAGCAGTGCATCGGGCAAGCTGAGGCGGCCGGCGAGCAGATCGAGATAGCCGCGTTCGGCACGTGTATCCGGATCGATGGCGAGGCGCGAGGCGGTGTAGAGCTCGAGCTTCTGCGCGTCGGTTTGGGCGCCGGCGACCAGCGTATCCAGGTCGAGCGGCGTCTCCAGTTCCGACATCAGGAATTTCTCCGCGTCGGAGTCGATGCCCGCGAGGCTGAGCTTGCCTGCGATCTTTTGCCGTTCGTCGTCATCGATATGGCCGTCGGCCTTCGCCGCCGAAATCATAGCGCGCACCAGCGTCAGCGTGAATTCGTCCTCGCCTTGCGGCGCCTGCGAGGGATGGAAGCTGGTGTCGGCGGGCGGCGGCAGCAATTCCGGTTCGCCGGCAACTTGCGTTTCAGCCGGCGCCTTGCCGTTCTTGTAGTTCTGGTAGGCCTTGTAGGCGAGGCCGCCGACCACGGCCAGGCCGCCGAGCTTCACCGCAGTGCCGGTGATCTGACGGCCAGCGCCGGTTCCGAGCAGCACCGCGGCCAGCGCGCCGGCCGCCAGCGGATTGTCCTTGGCCATCTGCACGGCCTGACCCCCTTTGTCGCGGACGGTCGACCCCGTTCCGGGAATTTGCGAGCCGAGCAGATCGTCGAGGAGCTTCTTGGGATCGAACATCAATGCCTCCAGAATTGGCCCGGCCGAACGTGGACGGGCAGGTTTTCGGACGTTGAAGAGGTAGGCCCCGCACATTGACATTACAATGACGGATGAGCGCTTTGCCAATGATGGCGAAAACAAGTGATGTCAGGATCTGCAGTGTCGGCCCGAAAATCGGAATCGATTTTCGGAAAGCACGATGCGTAGATTCGATGCGTAGATTCAAAGTGTTAGAGCGTACTTCGTGCGTCCAAGTGCGTCCAAGCGGACGCACGTCGTTCTAACGTCCGACGTGCGGAGCCCTGCCTTGCGCTTCTGCAAGCTCGACCTGGCGCTGACGCTCGGCGTAGCGCGCGCGATCCTCGTCGGAACGGGCATCGAAGCAATGCGGACATGAGATGCCGGCGGCGTATTTCGGCGATAACAGGTCCTGCCCGATCAGCGGATGCCGGCAGGCGCGGCACAGTTCCGCCTCACCCTCGACCAGCCCGTGCGACACCGAGACGCGCTCGTCGAAGACGAAGCACTCGCCCTGCCACAGGCTCTGTTCGGCGGGCACCTCTTGCAGATATTTCAGGATACCGCCCTTGAGATGGAACACATCCTTGAAGCCGAGCGACTTCACATAGGCCGTTGCCTTCTCGCAGCGTATGCCGCCGGTGCAGAACATGGCCACCTTCCGGCCGACGAGCTCGGCTTGGTGCTGCTCGACCCAGGCCGGGAATTCGCGAAAGCTCGCCGTAGCGGGATCGACCGCGCCCTTGAAGGTGCCGATCGATACCTCGTAGGCATTGCGCGTGTCGATGACGATCGTGTCCGCATCCGAGATCAACGCGTTCCAGTCGGCCGGTGCGACATAGGTGCCGGCGCTTGCCGTCGGATCGATATCCCTAACGCCCATGGTGACGATCTCGCGCTTCAGCCGCACCTTCATGCGGTGGAACGGCATCTGCGTGGCGCTGCTGTACTTGACCTCGAGACCGGCGAGACCTTCGATGGATCCGAGATGATCGATGAGCGCGGCGATGTCAGCTTCGCTGCCGGCGACCGTGCCGTTGATGCCCTCATGCGCCAGAAGCAGCGTGCCCTTGATACCGCGTCCGCAGCAGAAGGCGGCGAGCGGCGCGCGCAATGCCTCGAAGTCGTCGAGACGGGCAAACCTATAGAGCGCGGCAACGCGGAAAGGTTGATTGGGCAGTGTCATCGCCGAAGCCACTAAACGCTCATGAAAGCCGATTCAAGGCTGACGCGTGGAACTGCCTCTTCTTGTTGTCCGGGCTGCCGGAATTGCCGGCAGTGCGTGACATCGCGACACGCTTGGTTTCGTGGACAGAAAAACGGCCTTCTGCTAACCGGTTGAACGGATCAATACCGGAGAGACGACAAATGCCCAGCAAGACCGAAAAGCTTCTGTCGCTCCTCAACGGCCAACCGGTTATCCCGGTGCTGAAGGTCGCCAACGTCGCCGATGCCGTGCCGCTGGCGCGTGCCCTGGCGCGCGGCGGCCTGCCGGCGATCGAGATCACGCTGCGGACAGCTGACGCGCTGGAGGCGATCCGGCTTGTGGCAAGCGAAGTCGAGGACGCCATCGTCGGCGCCGGCACCATTCTGGACGCCCGCCAGTTCGGCGAGGCGGCAGCAGCCGGCTCTAAGTTCATCGTCAGCCCCGGCATCACCTGCGAGCTTCTGGCGGCGGCGAAGGACAGCGACGTTCCCTTGCTGCCCGGCGCCATCACGCCGGGTGAGATCATGGCCGCCCGCGAGGCAGGCTTGCGTTTCCTGAAATTCTTCCCAGCGGAACAGTCGGGCGGCATTGCGTCGCTCAAGGCATTCGCCTCGCCGCTCGCCGATGTGCAATTCTGCCCGACCGGCGGCATCACCGGCAAGAACGCCGCCGACTATCTGAGCTTGCCCAACGTCATCTGCGTCGGCGGCTCCTGGGTGGCGCCGGACGATTTGGTCAAGGCCGGCAGGTGGGACGAAATCGAGGCGTTGGCGCGCGCGGCGAGCAAGCTCGGGCGGTAGAGAAACTCTTATCCCCAAGTGGACTGGCAGCATCGCGGCGTGTTTGTTTGCGAACAGCAAAAAGCCGCGCGGGTTACCCGGCGCGGCTTTGTATTGCTGGTCGATCCGCTACTTGGTCTGGAAGCGGGCGACCGACAGGAACTTGACGGCATTGCCGGTGAACCGGTTGGCTTCGGCCAGTTGATCGTTCGACTGGAAGCCGGCGGTGTAGACCTCGGTCGGCGGCGTGTGCACGATATTGTAGGCATAGCGCGGTGCCGTCGTCGCGCTGGAGACGGTGGCGACATTCTCGTCGCTGTTCAACGCCCAGCGCGCCGCCTGAGGCTCGGCGGCGACGACTACGGACTTGGGACCAGGCTTCAGGTCACGGGCGGTTGCCCTGGCTGCCTTGCGGGTGGTCTTCACACCCGCACCGATCGCTGCGGCCGGATCGGAGCCCGGCGGGCGGGCAAAGACAGCCTCGCGCGGCGATGCAGCGTTGATGTTCGCCGGATCGCTGAGGACCGAACTCGGCTGGGACAGCGAAGCGACCTGGTACTCGTCGGTTGCGCTGACCCGCTCGAGGACGGCCTTGACCGCATCGGGTTGGGCCGCGTCGGACTGGACCTGGTCGGGCTGGACCTGGGCGGGCTGCACCAAGTCGGGCCGAGCCGAGGGCAGCACCGAGAACGCATCGGTAGCGGTCTTGCCGTGGCCGGCCGTATCCGCGAGCGCCAAAAGCACAGCCTTGTCCTGCGGCGCAAGGTCGGCCGCTGCAAGGTCGGCCGGCAGCGAGTGATCGGGACGCCAGGTCGGCAACGGAATGTCGTTGGCTGCAACCTGCGCCGCATCGGCGACAGTGGACGGTTCGGCCATGCCGAAGGGAGCCGGCGCTTGTTCGGTGGTGGCGGTGGCATCCGCCACGCCGAACGGAACGTTTTCGGGCGGCTGAGCGCCGACATCGGTCTTCGGACGCGGGGCGAAATCAGGCAGCGGCACGCTGCGCGCCGGCAGCGCCGCAATGATCGTTTCCGGCGTGTCCTCCTCCGGTTCCGGAGCAGGCACATCGGGGATTTGCGGAATCTCGGCGCGTTTCGCATCCTGAGGCGACACGATGGCAATGCCCGGAAGCTTGCTGCTCTTGGCGGCCGGCGCCGGCTTCGCGTTCGCCAGCTTCACGTTCGCCGGCTTCACGTTGGTTGACTTCGGCGTTGGCGCGGCTGCGACATCGGCGCTGTCATCCGCCTCGTCCTCACCGCCGCCGAAGAAAGCCGCCAGCAGACCACCGGATCTTTTGGAACCGCCACCTGCGCTGGCCAGTTCGATGGCGGGAGCGCCGGCGCCCTTGCGCGCCTTGTAGGAGGCGAGCGCCTGTGAATAGCCGGGCAGCGGCTTGCCGTCGCTCGGCACATGCAGCGTCTTGCCATTGGGGAACACACGCGCCAATTCTTGGCGGCTGATGCCCGGCCAATGGCGCACATTGCCGACATCCATGTGGACAAAGGGCGAGCCGGATCTCGGATAATAGCCGACACCGCCGCCCTGCATCCGCAGACCGATGTCGCGAAGTTTCTTCAGCGGCACGCCGGGAATGTAGAAGTCCATGGCCTTGCCGAGCATATGCTGGCTTTTCTTGGCGACGCCCCTGCTGCGGCTGCGCAGCATCGAGTTGGTGGACGACGAGCGATAACCGCACACGACCTGGATAAAGTCGGTGGCGCCGCTCTGCCGGTAAGCCTCCCAGACCAGGTCCAGCAGGCGCGGATCCATCTTGGTCGGCTCGTTGCGGCGCCAGTCGCGCAGGATGACGTTGATCTTTTTCAAACCCGCCTGGTCGTAGCGGCCGCCGCGCTTGAAGACGATCTCCGCCTTCTCTTTGGTGTGGAGGTTATAGAGTTTCAGCGAACGCGTCTGGGCGCTGGCGCCGGTCGCAGCCGCTGTAAGGAAGCCAAAGGCGAGGACCACCGCTGCCAGCCATCTCGGCCAGACGCTCATGTGATAATGCCGCCCGTTTGTGTGTCGTTCGACTTTGTTCAAATCAAAAGGCCTTGCAGGCTGCCGTTTGTCCCCGGATTTGACCAACGGATGCGGTGGTGTTCGCATCCGAATATCGATCCTAATGGTTAATCATCGCTTATTGAAGCCGAAATGCGGTAACACCGTGGCGATATCCCGTCAAAAATATTGCGCAGGGTTTCTTGGTAAACTGCTGGTTTAGATCATGTTTCGGCCTTTGCCATGAACACGATCTGTTACCGGCCGCCTCAATGCGTGAACACCGCCGCAAGCGCGTCGCCCGACGCACGTCACGCCCGATCGATGACTGTCGATTGTCCTGATGCCAGGCTGACAAGCTGGTCCGCACTTGCTTTGTCAGGAAGCAAGCCGGTCGATACGGCCTGTTTCCGGATCGATGCCGTATTCCTTGAGCTTCCTGTAGAGCGTGGAGCGGCCGATGCCGAGGCGGCGGGCAACTTCGCTCATCTGGCCGTTGTAATGGTCGATGGCGAGCTTGATCATTTCGAGTTCGACATCGGCCAGCGCCCGCACATTGCCGCGTTCGTCGAGTGCCCGCAGCGTGCCGAAGCGGGGCTGCGGCCAGGCCGGCGGATCGCGCTCGGTCGCAGCGATGCCGTTATTGGCCGGCGCGTCCTCGCCAGGCGGCTCGATGACCAAAGGCGAGGCGGGCAACGCGCCATCCGCATCGAGGTTGACGGTGCCCTCGACCTGCGCCCGTATCTGCGGAAACTCCTCTTCGGTCAGCACATCGCCTTCACAAAGCACTGAGGCCCGGAAGACGGCGTTTTCCAGCTGCCGGATGTTTCCCGGCCAGTCGTAGGCCTGCAGCATGGCGAGCGCCGCAGCCGAAATGCCGTGCAGGCGGTGACGTGGATCGGTGGGCGCAACCTTCTCCAGGAAGTGCTCGACCAAATACGGGATGTCGTCGCGACGATCGCGCAGCGACGGCACGAAGATCGGATAGACGTTCAGGCGATAGAACAGATCCTCGCGGAACTTGCCGTCCTTGACCTGCTGCAGAAGATTGCGGTGTGTCGCCGAGATCAGCCTGATGTCGACCCTGACGGTCGAACGCCCGCCGACCGGATCGACCTCACCGTCCTGCACGGCGCGCAGCAGCTTGACCTGCACGTCGAGCGGCAGGTCGCCGATCTCGTCGAGGAAGAGCGTGCCCGAATGCGCCTCGACGAACTTGCCCGTGTGTTTTTCGGTGGCGCCGGTGAACGAGCCCTTCTCATGGCCGAACAGGATCGATTCGACCAGATTGTCGGGGATGGCGCCGCAATTGACGGTAACGAAGGGTTTTGAGCGGCGGTCGCCGCTGCCCTGGATGGCGCGCGCCACCAACTCCTTGCCGACACCGGATTCGCCCTCGATAAGGATCGGGATGTTGGACGCGGCCGCCTTCTGGCCGAGACGGATCACCCGATCCATCGCCGGGCTGTGGGTGATCATGTCCTTGAAGGTCAGATGGCCGCCGCGCCGTCGCGACGTGCGCTTCACTTCGCCCTCGACCGCCTCGACCTTGAGCGCATTGCCGATCGATGCCTGCAGCCTGTCGGGAGAGGCCGGCTTCACGACGAAGTCGAAAGCGCCGTGACGCATGGCCGAAACGACCGTCTCGATGCCGCCCTGGGCGGTTTGTACGATGACCGGAACTTGGATGCCCCGCTCACGCATCGCCTTCAGCACGCCGATACCGTCAAGGCCCGGCATGACGAGGTCGAGGATGACCACCGACACGTCGCGCGCATTGGGCCCGTCGAGGGCGTCGAGACCGGCCTCGCCGCCATCCGTGATGATCGCGCTGTGGCCGAATTTCGTCACGGCCGCCTCGAGCAGCCTGCGCTGCACGGGATCGTCATCGACTATGAGTATGGAACCTGTCATGACTGGTTCAACGATGCTCGCCCAATATGCCCACCCAAGGGCAATCCACCCTATGGATCATCCTGGCACAGGGTTCTAAATAAGGTTTCAAAAAACCCGGTGAACGAATTCCTTAGGATTTGACCGGCTTTCTAATCCCCCTCTTGAATCTTTGAGTCTGACCGCTTGGGTCCTGCAATCTGGAAAGTATCGGCAATGCGCATGGTTTTTGGTCGGCAGCTTGCGGCGGCGGCGTCCGGTCAGGGCGCGGCGGAGCTTGGCAATCTGCCGGAATGGGATCTCGTCGATCTCTATTCGGGCATGGATGACCCCGAGCTGAAGCGCGACATCGCCAGGGCGGCGGCCGATGCCATCAGCTTCGAGAGCCGCTGGAAAGGCACGCTCGCCGCCGAGGCGGAGCGTGCCGACAGCGGCAGGCTGGGCGAGGCGCTTGCCGCCTATGAGGGACTGGAGGAACTGATCGGCCGGATCGTCTCCTATGCCGGACTGATCTATGCCGGCAACACCGCGGATCCGCAGCGCGCCAAGCTCTATGGTGACATTCAGGAGAAGATGACCGACGCCAGCGCGCATCTTCTGTTTTTCGCGCTCGAACTGAACCTCATCGACGATGCCGCGATCGAAACCGCGCTTGCTGCCGATCCCGCCTTTGCTCACTACCGGCCGTGGGTGCTCGATCTGCGCATGGACAAACCCTACCAGCTCGAGGATCGGGTCGAGCAGCTTTTCCACGAGAAGTCGATTACCGGACGCGGCGCCTGGAACCGCCTGTTCGACGAGACGATGACCGATCTGCGCTTCGACATCGATGGCGAGGAGCTTACCCTGGAGCCGGCGCTGAACCGCCTCCAGCATGCCGATGGCGAGGTGCGGCGCCGGGCCTCTGAAGCGCTGGCCGCAACCTTCCGCAAGAATCTGCGCACGTTCACGCTGGTCACCAACACACTGGCCAAGGACAAGGAGATTTCCGACCGCTGGCGCGGCTTCGAGGACATCGCCGATTCGCGCCATCTCGCCAACCGCGTCGAGCGCAGCGTGGTGGATGCGTTGGCCTCAGCCGTTCGCGACGCTTACCCGCGCCTGTCGCACCGCTACTATGCGATGAAGGCGCGCTGGCTCGGCGTGGAGGTGATGAACCACTGGGACCGCAACGCGCCGTTGCCAGAAACCCCGCAAGCGATCATCGGCTGGGACGAGGCCAAGAACACGGTGCTTTCCGCCTATCAGCGCTTTTCACCTGACATGGCGGAGATCGCCCGGGTTTTCTTCGACCGCAACTGGATCGACGCGCCGGTCAGGCCGGGCAAGTCGCCGGGCGCCTTCGCGCATCCGACTGTGCCGTCGGCGCATCCCTATGTTCTGCTCAACTACATGGGCAAGCCGCGCGACGTGATGACGCTGGCGCATGAGCTTGGCCACGGCGTGCATCAGGTTCTGGCCGCAGGCCAGGGCGCGCTGATGGCTTCGACGCCGCTGACGCTGGCCGAGACGGCATCCGTCTTCGGCGAGATGCTGACCTTCCGCTCGCTGCTGGACCAGACCACGGACAAGCGCGAGCGCAAGGCCATGCTCGCCCAGAAGGTCGAGGACATGATCAACACGGTCGTGCGCCAGATCGCTTTCTACGAGTTCGAGCGCAAGGTGCATGCCGAGCGCAAGAACGGCGAACTGACATCCGACAGGCTCGGCCAGTTCTGGCTGGAAGTGCAGGCGGAAAGCCTCGGGCCGGCGATCAAGCTGCGCGAAGGTTACGAGGTCTTCTGGACCTATATTCCACACTTCATCCATTCGCCCTTCTACGTCTACGCCTATGCTTTCGGCGACTGCCTGGTGAATTCGCTCTATGCGGTCTATCAAAATGCGGAGCGTGGCTTTCAGGAGAAATATTTTGCCATGCTGCGCGCCGGCGGCACCAAGCATCATTCCGAGCTCCTGGCACCCTTCGGTCTTGACGCCACCGATCCTGCCTTCTGGCAGATCGGACTTGGCGTGATCGGCGGGCTGATCGACGAGCTCGAAGCTTTGGACAATTGACGCACAGCGCTGAACATCCGGGGCTGACAGAACAGTTTAGCCGCTATGCATATTGAGGCCGTTCTATTCTTGCCCTAAATATCTGTTCTTAAATAACTCTCCGTGGAATTTTTCCGTTAGCTTTCCGGAAGCTGTATGATAGCGTCCCGCCTCAAGCTCAGTCTGGCGCGGGGCTCAGGCCAGGAAAAAATCTTCGGCCGGTCACGGCGCTTCGGCGAGTGCGACAGCGGCCGTTGGCCATGGCAGGAAAAGCCGGTCGCCGACAGCTCGATCTAAGCCGGCTGTTCCGCGAACAGCGGAGCCACCATTGAATGGTCCTTGTGCCAAGGTCACCACTCCAGGCCGTGGCAGATGGATCGGACTGGAGAGAGAGACAATGGGCACTTTTTTCTACATGCTCCTGGCGTTCCTGGTAGGTGTGTTGGTTGGCTGGTTCATCTGGGGACGCCTGCGTGGCGAGCTCGACAGCCTGCGCGGTGACATGGACCGCACGCGCAGCGAGCGCGACAGGCTGCGCGCCGACGCCGACCGCCTGACCGGCGAGCTGGAAGTATGCCGCGGCGCCCGCGCCGACCTGGAGCGCCAGTTGACCGAGGCACAAGGCGCCAAGACCGGCGCGACAAAGGCAGCAATCCCGGCACCGTCGGCATTGATGTCGACATCCGCGCCGGCCAAGCCCACGCCGGCCAAGTCCGCGCCAGCAAAGACTGCGCCGGCCAAGTCGACACCGGCCAAGACCGCGTCCAAGAAACCGGCGGCCGCCAAGGCGGCAGCCGGGCCAAAAGCCAGTGCGTCGAAAGCGGCCGCGTCGGAAACGAGCGCCACAGCCAGGAAGGCTGCGCCGGCGGCAAAGAAGGCCACCGCCGGCACGGCAACAGCGGCGGCAGCAGCTGATAAGACCGACAGTCTGCGTCGCTTGATCGGCATCGGCCCGGTCAACGAGCGGAAGCTGCACGGCCTGGGGGTTAGAACCTACGCTCAGATCGCCGCCTGGACGGCGGCGGATATCAAGCGGATCGAAGACGTTCTCCAGTTCGACGGCCGCATCGAGCGTGAGCGCTGGATCGAGCAGGCGAAACTGCTTGCCGCCGGCGACGAGAAGGAATTCGCGCGCCGCTTCCCGACCGCGGGGACCGCGAGCAACACCTGAATTGCCTGCCAGCATCGAGCACTAGCGGCGCCTTGAGGTGCCGCCAGTTTGCTTTTGCACCAAGCCTGCCTTTGCGTCCTGAGACGCCGCGCTCTCGATTGCGCCCGATCGAGCCCCCATATAGAGCGATAGCTGGCGTCATCGACCGCAGCATCCGAGTCCCATGTCCCTGCCCTCTGCAATTTTCCGGAATGACGAGCGCGCCCATCAGCTCGTTTTCGACCGCCCGGCCGGCATCATCGTGGCGCACGAGGCAGAGGATTTCCTGCCGGCGCTGGAAATTGCGCAGGCCGCGCATGACGCCGGCAAATGGCTGGCCGGCTATTTCTCCTACGAGGCCGGCTACCTGCTCGAACCGAAGCTCGTTCCGCTGCTGCCGGGCGGACGCCGCGCCCCGCTCGTCTGCCTGGGGATCTTCGACGCGCCTGTCGAACAGGCGGTCGTGCCCAGCAACGCGGCGGCGACCAACGGTCCGATCTTCGATGCAAGGGCTTCCTGGTCTTCAGAAGACTACGCAAAACGCTTTGCGCGGCTCCACAATCACATTCGCAAGGGCGATTGCTATCAGGGCAATCTGACCTTTCCGGTTCATGCGCAGTGGTCGGGCGATCCGCTGGCCGCCTTCGACGCGCTGACCGAGCGCCAGCCTGTGAAATACGGCGCGCTGATCGCGCTCGGCGATCCGGTCGTTTTGTCGCGTTCGCCGGAACTGTTCTTCGAGGTCGACGCCGAAGGCATGATCGAGACCCATCCGATGAAGGGCACCGCCCCGCGCGGCGCGACCAAGGCGGAGGACAAGCGGCTGAAGGCGTTCTTGCTAAATGATGAGAAGAACCAGGCTGAGAACCGGATGATCGTCGATCTGCTGCGCAACGACATCTCGCTGATCAGCGAGGTCGGCACGCTGGAGGTGCCGGAGCTTTTCCGCATCGAGAGCTACCCGACCGTCCACCAGATGGTGAGCCGTGTGCGGGCCAAGCTCTTGCCCGACCTCACCATCCGCCAGATCTTCACTGCGCTGTTTCCATGCGGATCGATCACCGGCGCCCCAAAAATCCGCGCTATGGAAATCCTGCACGATCTGGAAGCCACACCACGCGACGTCTATTGCGGCGCCATCGGCTGGATCGCGCCCGGCGGCACGATGCGCTTTTCGGTTGCGATCCGCACCATATCGCTCTTTTCCAGTGGCGAAGCCGTCTACAATATCGGTGGTGGCGTCGTCTTCGATTCGACGGCCGAGGAGGAGTATCAAGAGTGCCTGCTGAAAGCGCGCTACGCGACGGGAACACCGCCGATTTCGAGTTGATCGAAACCATGCGTTGGCAGCCGGGCCAGGGCTTCCTCCGTTTCGACCGCCATTTGGCTCGCCTTTATGGCTCGGCAGCCGAACTGGGTTTTGCCTGCGATCCACAAAAGGTCGGCGAGATGCTCAGGAACGCCGTCGACCGGCCGGACATAGCCTTGCGCACACGCCTCGTCCTGTCGCGCAGCGGCAAGGTGACGGTCTCGGCGCTGCCTTATGAGCCGCATGCAGCCGACAAGGTGTGGAGGCTGCAACTGGCGCGGGTGCGGCTCGATTCAAGCGACACGCTGCTGCGCCACAAGACGAGCCGCCGGGACACCTATCAGCGGGCGCGAGCCGAATATCTGATCAGCCGGGCCGACGAGGTGCTGCTGGCCAACGAGCGTGGTGAAATCTGTGAGGGCACGATCACCAATCTCTTTGCCGATTTCGGCGACGGCGCGCTGGCAACGCCGCGGCTCGACTGCGGCCTGCTGCCGGGCGTATTGCGCGGCGAATTGCTGGACGAAGGTCGCGCCCGCGAGGCGATCTACAGCTTGGATGATCTGAAGTCGGCCAAAGCGCTGTTCGTTGGCAATTCACTGCGCGGATTGATCCCGGCGCGGCTGGGCTGAAACGCACCGAAAAGGCACCGGGCGTCACGCCCATGACTGTGTTTCGAGCATGGTTTTCCTTGCGAGCTGCGGTAGATGCGTCCGGCCCGAGAAAGAATGGGCCGGACGCGCGGCAGCCGCTTGGGAGGAGCGACTATTCGCCTTCGTGGGTCTGACCGGAGCCGCCGACGGAGACGATGTTGAAGGGTTTGCCTTCGACAGCAATGTCGCCGGCTTTCTCGAACGACGTCGCGTCAACGAGACGCAGCACGCCTTTCAAAGGATCCGTGACCACGATCCTGTCGCCGGCGACCGCGACGCGCGGCCTCGGCTCGCTCCAGTGACCGTCCATCGAATAGGGATCGGTCAGCTTGAGCGAGTTTGCGATCTCCCCCTTGACCACGTCGAGCTGGTGAAGCTGGCCGTCCTCAGTGAAAACGTAGGCGAACTTGGGACGAACAGGATCGATCGCGAAATGCACGCGGCGCGTCGGAAGGCTGATCAGCCGGAATGCGTCGCTTTCGACCGTCGGATCGATCAGCACCACCTTGTCGGCGCCGTAGTTGCCGAGGAAATATTGCAGGCCCCTGCCGCCGATCAGCGTCGTCGTTTTGCCATCCGGCAGGCTGTCGGCATAGGGCAGATGACGGATCGCCGGGGTGCCGTCGCCATGGCTGACGACAAGCAGGCCGGTCGCGCAGGCGAAAGCCAGGATATTGCCGGAAGACGCCTCGCCGTGGAGGTCGGGGCAGGCGTGGATGCCGCCGATCGGCGCGCCGGCTTCGTCAGCGACCCTGATGCCGACCGGGAGTTCGTCCGGCTTTTCCCTGTTCGGCTCCGAGAGGAGGACATGGGAGCCATAGGCAACTGCGACGCCGTGCTGCGGCGCGTCCGTCTTCACTTCCCTGAAGTCCGATTTGCCTTCCAGGACGACCTTCTCAGAGATGATACGCGCGACACCTTCGCCGTCGAAAAAAGCGGCGAAGTCTCCGTCATGCTCGACGAAATGCGACGGCTTCTTGCCTGTAATCTCGACGCCGGCAAGCTTCGGCGCTTCGACGTCGATGTCGCCGTGTTCGCCGTGGTCCTCGAAGGAAATGCCGCTCGCGATCCCGGTAACGACGCCGGCCGAGCCCTGCACGGCGAACACGGTCCGGCCGCTTTCGCTGCGATGGAGCGACGTCGGCCCTTTGATCTTAAACGTGTCGAGCTTTCCGCCATCGACCGCATCGATTACGATCACCTTCGGATCCGCGTGATCCGAGATGAAGAGGCGCCAGGCGGTCACCTCCTCGGCAAGGCCCGCACTTGTTGATAGAGACAGAAGCAGCGCGATGGCCGTGGCTGACGCCAAATTTGTCTTCACGGTATTCTCCCTTGGATGTTATTACATAACTGATTGCGGTCGACGAAAGGCGGATTGCTCCGCCTTTCCGTCGTGGCGCGGCGATCAGCTTCCGAGGATCGCGCCTTTGATCGCCGTGATGTTGTGCCGCATCATCTCAAGATAGGTCGCCGCCGGGCCGTTCTCGTCCGACAGGGCGTCGGAGTAGAGTTCACCGCCGATTTTCAGACTCGTCTCGCTGGCGATCTGCTCGATCAGGCGGGGGTTGGTGACGTTTTCAACGAAGATTGCCGAAGCCTTGTCTTGCCTGATCTGTTTGATGAGGGCCGCGACGTCCGCGGCTGAGGCCTCAGATTCGGTGGAGACGCCCTCCGGTGCGAGGAATTTTATGCCGTATTCGTGCTCGAAATACCCATAGGCGTCGTGGGAAGTGATGATCGTGCGCTTGTCCTCGGGGATCTCAGCTACAGCAGCCTTGATCTCCTCTTCCAGTGCCTCGAGCTGCTGGCCGTATGATTCGGCATTGGCCCGATAAGTGTCACAGCCGGCCGCATCGGCGGCACAGAAGGCATCGGCGATGTTCTTCACATAGAGTTCGGCATTGTGCACCGACTGCCATGCATGGGGATCGGACTCGCCGTGATGATGGTGCCCTTCCTCATGGCCCTCTTTCGCCTCCGCGGCGTGCCCTGCCTCGCCCTTGGCGGCTTTATCCTGATCGTGGTGACCTTCTTCCTCGGTGTTGCGCAACACCTCGCCGCCTTTGGTCAATTCCACGACCGGCGCTTTCGTCGCGCTCGCTTCGACGAGACGCTGGAGGAAGCCCTCGAACTGGAGGCCGTTGACCAGCACCACGTCGGCAGAACCGACAGTGGCCGCGTCGGCCGGCTTCGGTTCGTAGACATGGGCGTCACCATTCGGGCCGACCAGCGTGATGATGTCGACACGGTCACCGCCGACATTCTTGGCGAAATCGGCAATGATCGAGAAACTGGCGACAACCTTGAGGTTCTCGGCCGCGGCCACCGACGGGATGATTGGCAACGATGTTATGACGCCCATCACGGCGGCGAGCTTCAGCGTCCTGGACATTCGATCAACTCCTTTGTTCAAGCGGTTCTGTGGGAGATGTGCCGGACTCGTGGCGAGCAGCCGCGCATCCCGGCAGAGATGGAAGAAAACGTAGATCGCGCCCGCCGACAGATGATCGTCGGGCCGGCCGATCCCATCGAGGTGATGCACGGCGGGATGGCTGTTGTGGCCCAGCGTCAGGTCTTGAAAGATCACACAGGCAGCCATTCGATCCATCTCCGCGGGAGCCATCAAAGTCAGCCCAGCTCTTGACGATCCGTTATGTTATGTTATCACGTTCGTCAATCGAAAACGTTATATTATAACTAACGGTCACCGTTGTTGGAACACGAGGGAACAGTGGATGCCTGGACGCAACCAGCAGTTGGTGCTCGACGCGTTGACGCGCTCCGAGAGGCCGATGGGGGCCTACGAACTGCTTGAACTTCTTCGCCAGGAAGGGCTCCGCTCACCGCTACAGATCTATCGCGCTCTGGATCGGCTCATCGAGGAGGGCCTGGTTCACAGGATCGAGAGCCTGAGCGCGTTTGCGCTCTGCCTCCCCAGCGAATGCGGCACCCACGGGCGCGCCGCTTTTGCAATCTGCGCGAATTGCGGGCGGGCAAGTGAAGTTCATGACCCGGCATTGGAGCGGGTGCTGCGCCGGATTGCCCGACGGCAGGGCTTCCGAACCAAGTCGGCCACGGTGGAGCTTTCGGGTCTCTGCGAGGCTTGCGCGCATGCATAGCGCAAAGCGAGAGGGTCCGCTTCGACGGATGGTCGATAAAAAGGCCCAAGTTCCATCCGCCAGCTTCCGGTGCATCTCCCGGTGATGCACTTCAATCGGCTCGCCATTTTGATCCACTCCCTTTGATTTGGCATTGCGATCACGTCATCGCGAGTCGCCGGCAATCTTTGAGGAGAGCCTTGCTTGAGCTTCGCCATCCACGATTTTGGCCTTAACCACGTAGCCAACTGAGCGTAGCCGAGGTTGGCGCTTTTCGCTGGTTTATGACAATGATCTGTGGTTGTAGCGCGTGGCGGTCGGGCAAAAAAATGCTCCGCTTTGCGTCTGTTTGCCCGGCTTTTCAGCCTATCTGAGGGAGTAATCGATAAAATGGCGAATGAAAACTGGCCCGTTTACGGTGAGATCACCGGCCCTGTCGTGATGATCGGCTTCGGCTCGATCGGACGGGGAACGCTGCCGCTGATCGAGCGCCATTTCAACTTCGACAAGTCGCGCATGACGGTCATCGACCCACGCGATACCGACCGCAAGCTGCTCGACGAGCGCGACATCACCTTCATGCAGGATGCGGTGACCAAGCAGAACTACAAGAAGCTGCTGACGCCGCTGCTGACCAAAGGTGGCGGCCAGGGCTTTTGCGTCAACCTGTCGGTCGACACCGGCTCAGTGGATTTGATGCGGCTCTGTCGCAAGCTTGGTGTGCTCTACATCGACACCGTCGTCGAGCCATGGCTCGGCTTCTATTTCGACCCCAAGGCCGACAATGCCAGCCGCAGCAACTACGCGCTGCGTGAATCCATGATCGAAGAAAAGCAGGCGCATCCCGGCGGGGCGACCGCAATCTCCACCTGCGGCGCCAATCCAGGCATGGTCTCGTGGTTCGTCAAGCAGGCGCTGGTCAACCTCGCCACCGATCTTGGCCTCGAGTTCTCAGAGCCCGCGCAGCACGATCGCGAAGGCTGGGCCAGGCTGATGAAAAAGGCCGGCGTCAAGGGCATTCACATCGCCGAGCGCGACACACAGCGCACCAAGAAGCCGAAGCCGATGGATGTGTTCTGGAACACCTGGTCGGTCGAAGGCTTCATCTCGGAAGGCCTGCAACCGGCAGAGCTCGGCTGGGGCACGCATGAAACGTGGATGCCGAAGAACGCCAAGGAGCACAAGCATGGCTCGAAGGCCGCGATCTACCTGGAGCAGCCGGGCGCCAACACGCGTGTGCGCAGCTGGTGCCCGACGCCCGGACCGCAATACGGATTCCTGGTGACGCACAACGAGTCGATTTCGATCGCCGACTTCTTCACCCTGCGCGGCAAGAAGGGCAAGGTTCAATATCGCCCGACCTGTCACTACGCCTACCATCCCTGCAATGACGCCGTGCTGTCGCTGCACGAGATGTTCGGCGCCGCCGGCAAGGCACAAGCCGTACATCACGTGCTCGATGAGAACGAACTGGTCGACGGTGTCGACGAGCTCGGCGTGCTGCTCTACGGCCACGACAAGAACGCCTATTGGTACGGCTCGCAACTGTCGCTGGCGGAAGCGCGCAAGCTGGCGCCTTATCAGAACGCCACGGGCATGCAGGTCACGTCGGCAGTGCTGGCGGGCATGGTCTGGGCGCTGGAAAATCCCGAGGCCGGCATCGTCGAGGCCGACGAGATGGACTACAGGCGCTGCCTGGAAGTGCAGTCCCACTATCTCGGGCCGATCAGGGGCTACTACACCGATTGGACGCCGCTCGATAACCGCCCTGGTCTTTTCCCGGAAGACCTCGACAAGAACGACCCATGGCAATTCCGCAACATCCTCGTTCGATAGTGCAATATCCTCGTTCGATAGCAATGTCTCACTGCCTTGCAATCGCCTGGAAATCGGGCGATTGAAGGAAGGTGGGCCAGAGCGACGTGCGTCCATTTGGACGCACAAAGCGCGCTCCAGCGCTTGAAATGTACGCATCGTGCTTTCCGAAAAATCGGATCGATTTTCGGGCCGATGCGAGAGGAGAGGATTTTGATGATGACGATTGCGCGCAAATTGCTTTCGGCCGGCATTGTCGCGGCCTGTGCCGCCTCGGCGGCGTGCACCACCGCCGGCCCGGGCGGGCCGCCTTTGGCCACGCGGAGCCCGGTCGAAGGCTCATGGATCGACGCGCAAGGCACGGGCCTGTCGACCTTCGCCGGCGGCAGCTTCAACACCGTCGCGACCGACACCGGCCAGAAACTTGCCGACGGCAGCTACACCATGACCGGCGGTACCTCGGTCGAGATCCAGGGCACTTCGCTGATCCGCCAGACGCCGATCAGCTTCAACTGCTTGTTGATCTCCACCTCCCAGCTTAATTGCACCAGCGCGAGCGGACAGAACTTCGTGCTGACGCGACGCACCTGAGCCCATACTGAATTGCTTTTGCAAAGGACGGCGGCTTGAGCCGCCGTCCTTTTTGCGCCGGCAAAGCTCTCCCCGATTCCGCTTGCATCACCTAAAACCCGATGTGAACATGGGCAAAAAGCTGGCTGTTATGTTCCAGTCAAGCAAGGGCGTTAAACAGGTCATCCTGGAGACGAAGATGAAGAAGATCGCCGCTATTGCCGCCCTGTCGGTGTCCACGCTTGGCCTGTCGGCCGGCGTGTCCTTTGCCGACTACACGCTGAACATCCTGCACATCAACGACTGGCACAGCCGCATCGAAAGCAACAACAAATATGAATCGACCTGCTCGGCCGAAGAGGAGACCAAGGGCGAGTGCATCGGCGGCGCGGCGCGGCTGATCACGGCGATCGCCCAGGAGCGCAAGAAACTCGAGGGGCAGAATGTGCTGCTGCTCAGCGCGGGCGACAACTTCCAGGGCTCGCTCTTCTACATCACCTACAAGGGCAAGACCGAAGGCGAATTCCTCAACCAGATGAAATTCGATGCCATGGCGGTCGGCAATCACGAGTTCGACGACGGCGAGGCGGCGCTGGCGCCATTCCTGGACATGATCCAGTTTCCGGTGCTCGGCGCCAATGTGAAGGCCGACGAGCAATCCAAGCTCGGTGACCGCGTGAAACCGTCGATCGTGATTGAGGTCGGCGGTCAGAAGATCGGCGTCGTCGGCGCGATCACCAACGACACGCCGGAGCTCGCTTCGCCAGGCCCTAACGTCACGATCGAGGACGACGTCAAGTCGATCACATCCGAGGTCGAGAAGCTGAAGGGAGAAGGCGTCAACAAGATCATCGCGGTCACCCATATCGGTTACAAGCGCGAGCGCGACGTCATCGCCAAGATTCCGGGTGTCGACGTGGTGGTCGGCGGCCACAGCCATTCGCTTTTGTCCAACACCGACCCCAAGGCTGAAGGCCCCTACCCGACGATGGTCGACAATCCGGACGGCTATAAGGTGCCGGTCGTCCAGGCAGCGTCCTATTCGAAATATCTCGGCGAGTTCAAGGTCGTGTTCGACGACAACGGCGTCGTCAAGCAAGCCAGCGGCGACCCGATCTACCTCGACAAGTCGATCACGCCGGATCCCGCCGTGCTTGCCCGCATCAAGGAGCTCGGCGCTCCGATCGAGGCGTTGAAGAACCAGGAGGTCGCCGAAACCACCAAGGCGATCGACGGCAGCCGCGAGAACTGCCGCACCCGCGAGTGCGAGATGGGCAATCTCGTCTCCGATGCCGTCCTTGACCGCGTCAAGGACCAGGGTGTCGAGATCGTCATCACGAATGGCGGCGGTCTGCGCGCCTCGATCGACCAGGGCACCGTCACCATGGGCGAAGTGCTGAACGTGCTGCCATTCCAGAACACAGTGGCGACCTTCCAGATTTCCGGCAAGGATCTGATTGCCGGGCTAGAGAACGGTCTCAGCCAGATCGAGGACGGCGCCGGCCGCTTCCCACAGGTTGCCGGCCTGAAGTATTCATTCGACAAATCGGCCGCCCCGAATGCCGGGCGCGTCAAGTCGGTCGAAGTCATGCAAGGCGGCGCGTGGACGCCGATCAATCCGGATAAGGATTACCTGGTCGCCACCAACAACTATGTGCGCCAGGGCGGCGATGGCTACGACGTATTCGCCGACAAGGCCAAGAACGCCTACGATTACGGTCCGGGCCTCGAACAGGTGGTCGCCGATTATCTCGGCGCGCATCGGCCCTATACGCCGAAGCTCGATGGCCGTATCACCGAGATCGCGGCCGCCGCCGCGGCGGAACCGGTCCAGGAACCGGCCCAGGAACCGGCCAAGCCGGCTGAAGCCGCGCCTGCTCCGGCCGAGCCGGCAAAGCCGGCAGAAACGGCTCCAGCCGCAACCGCGGAGCCGGCGATGCCCGAACCGCCGGCTGGTTCGGACGATATCGCCACGACGCCGCCAGCCGTCCCGGCGGAACCCGCCCCGGCAGCGCCGGCACCTGCCGAGCCGGCTAAACCGACCGAGACGGCACCCGCGGCACCGGCTCCTGCGGCGGAACCGGCCAAACCAGCCGAGGCTGCGCCTGCCGAGCCGGCAAAGCCGGCCGAGGCAACACCGGCCGAAAGCAGCCATGTGATCGTTGCCGGCGATACCTATTGGGACCTGGCGGAGAAGGCCTATGGCGATGGCACCAAGTGGAAAACGATCTCGGACGCCAACAAGGACTATGAGCCGCGCCGCCTTCCGGTCGGCGCAACCTTGACCATCCCGGCCGCAAACTAAATTCTTCCGTCATTGCTGGAAAACCCGTCCGGGGAACCGGGCGGGTTTTCTGCTTTCCGCCCGAGGTAAGATAAGGTGCGGCCAGACGCTGCATTGAAAACCGGCGCGGCATCGCTAGTTTCGCGCGGTGTCCGGAGATCCCTAATGACGCTTTCCAACCCTGTCGATCCCAAGGCCGCGGCGGCGAAGGGCCTCGGCCCGCAGCCGGCAGGACAGCCGCCGGTCGGGGCGGGCAGGATCGGCGTCATGCTGGTTAATCTCGGCACGCCCGACGGCACGGAATTCAAGCCGATGTGGCG
Organism: Mesorhizobium sp. WSM4841; assembly: GCF_055811515.1. Classification (NCBI taxonomy): domain Bacteria; kingdom Pseudomonadati; phylum Pseudomonadota; class Alphaproteobacteria; order Hyphomicrobiales; family Phyllobacteriaceae; genus Mesorhizobium; species Mesorhizobium sp. WSM4841. The sequence continues at coordinate 57,167 of NZ_JBVVQC010000007.1, read as the reverse complement.
CTACCTCAGGGAATTCCTGTCCGATCCGCGCGTCATCGAGCTCAACAAGGCGATCTGGTACCCCATCCTCTACGGGCTGGTTCTCACCACACGGCCGAAGAAGTCGGGCGCCAACTATGCCAGGATATGGAACCGGCAGCGCAACGAGTCGCCGCTGCGCACCTACACCCGCGCCCAGAGCGAAAAGCTGACCGAGGCGCTGCGCGACCTGCCCGACGTTATCGTCGACTGGGCGATGCGTTACGGCAATCCGTCGACCGAGAGCGTCGCCAAAGGGTTGGTCGCGCAAGGCTGCGACCGCATTCTGTCTTTTCCGCTCTATCCGCAATATTCCGCGACCACGACCGCGACCGCCAACGACCAGCTGTTTCGCGCGCTGATGAAGGTGCGCCGCGCCCCGGCGATCCGCAGCGTGCCGCCCTACTATGCCGAACCGGTTTATATCGAGGCGCTTGCCCGTTCAATCGAGCGCCATCTGGCGACGCTCGATTTCGAGCCGGAGGTGGTCATCGCCTCCTATCACGGCATTCCGAAACCCTATTCCGACAAGGGTGACCCCTATCAGGCCCATTGCCTGGAGACGACCCGGCTGCTGCGGGAAAAGCTCGGTTGGGATGAGAAGAGGCTGATCACCACGTTCCAGTCGCGCTTCGGTGCTCAGGAATGGTTGCAGCCCTACACCGACAAGACGGTCGAGAAATTGGCCGGAGAAGGCGTGAAATCGATCGCCATCATCAATCCGGGCTTTTCTGTCGACTGCATCGAGACGCTGGACGAGATCGGCAGAGAGGCGGCCGAGACTTTCCACCATGCCGGCGGCAAGAAGTTCGCGCACATCCCCTGCCTCAACGACAGTGCCGAGGGCATGGCGGTGATCGAGGCGATGGTGCGGCGCGAACTGTCGGGCTGGATTTGAAGCGGACATAATCGAGCGCCGCTAGCCCGGCCGCCCATACGCCGACAATTCGCGATCACCCGATTGTAACATTTCTGAAACACACTTAAGTGTTTGGTGAAGTCGGTTGCGTTGAAACGTCTACCGCATCGGCGGAAAATCGGAATCGATTTTCGGAAAGCACGATGCGCAGGTATAAAAGTTAGAGCGTACTTTGTGCGTCCAGTGGACGCGCGTCGCTCTAATGTGCTCGGCATCTGAGGGAGGGCCAAATGGATTTCAGTGGTTTCGATATCGCGCTTCTTGTTCTTGTCGCTCTTGTCGTGCTCGTGCTTTTCAAAGGCATCCGGACAATCCCGCAAGGCTACAATTATACCGTCGAACGCTTTGGCCGCTATACCAAGACATTGAGCCCCGGCCTTAACCTCATCGTGCCGTTCGTCGACCGCATCGGCGCCAAGTTGAACATGATGGAGCAGGTGCTCGACGTCCCGACCCAGGAGATCATCACCCGCGACAACGCCACCGTCGCCGTCGACGGCGTCGCCTTCTACCAGGTGCTCAACGCCGCGCAGGCCGCCTACCAGGTCGCTGGGCTGGAGAACGCCATCCTCAACCTGACGATGACCAACATCCGTACCGTGATGGGTTCGATGGACCTCGACGAGCTTTTGTCGAACCGCGACGCCATCAACGAACGCCTGCTGCGCGTCGTCGACGAGGCGGCGCACCCCTGGGGCATCAAGATCACTCGTGTCGAGATCAAGGACATCAACCCGCCGGCCAATCTCGTCGAATCGATGGGTCGCCAGATGATGGCCGAACGCAACAAGCGCGCGCAGATCCTTGACGCCGAAGGCCTCAAGCAGTCGCAGATCCTGGAAGCCGAGGGCCGCAAGGAAGCCGCCTTCCGCGACGCCGAGGCGCGCGAACGCTCCGCCGAGGCCGAGGCCCGCGCCACGCAGGTGGTGTCGGAAGCGATCTCCAAGGGCGACGTGCAGGCGCTCAACTACTTCGTCGCGCTGAAATACACCGAAGCGCTGACCAGGATCGGCTCCGCCACAAACAGCAAGGTTGTGCTGATGCCGATGGAAGCTTCGTCGCTGATCGGCACGCTCGGCGGCATCGGCGAGATCGCCAAGGAAGTCTTTAGGGGCGACGGCACTGCCGGCACGCCGCGGCAAGCCGCCCGCCCGCCCGTAGTTCGCCCGAGCGAGAGCTGAGGCCGGTCCCATGTTCGACCGCATCATTTCCGAACTCGGCCCTTGGAACTGGATGGTTCTCGGCTTCCTTCTCCTCGTAATGGAGGTCGTCGCACCGGGCATTTTCATGCTGTGGATCGGCATCGCCGCGCTGCTGATCGGTGCAGTCTCCCTGCTCATCTGGGACGCAGGTTTTTGGACTTGGCAGGTCCAGGTTCTCGCTTTCCTGGCGATGTCGCTGGTTTCAACCTATGTCGGCAAGAGACTGGCGGGCGGACGCCACGACCCGACAGACCAGCCACTGCTCAACCGCCGCGGCGAACAAATGATCGGCAGGATGGCGACACTGGCCGAGCCCATCAAGGACGGCCGCGGCCGCATAAAGCTGGGCGACACGCTATGGCGCGTCTCCGGCCCCGATCTGCCGGCCGGCACGCAGGTGCGCGTGACGGGCGCGGCCGACACCGATCTGGAACTGACGGTCGAGGCGGTCTAGGACCGATCCCACCGATCTCGGCGGGCGACTTTTCAAACAGGCCTGAGCCTCTGTCAGAGACTGTTTCGAAATTCGCTCTGGCGAGTCATATGGTGGTGGTTTCGAGAACCGGCGCGCAGCGGACATTAGAGCGCTGCGCGTCCAATTGGACGCGCAAAGGACGCTCTAACACTTTGCATTTGCGCATGATCCTTTCCGGGAAACCGAAATGGGTTTCCGGGGTCATGCGCTGGTCCGTGAGCACCGGTAGCTTTAACTGCCACGACCGCTCATAAGTGCTTCGGCCGGCGAAGGCCGGAAGCGCAGAAAACGCCATCAGATGGCCGCCAGAGTAGAGTTTCCAAACGGGCTCTCAGGCCGCGCCGATGCGCAGCAGATCGTGCAGATGGACAAGTCCGACCGGCCGTCCGCCCTCGACAACCATCAGGCTGGAGATGGCCGAATTGTTGATCGTCTGCAGCGCCGTCGCCACCAGCGTATCTGGACCGGCCGTCTTCGGCTCCTTGGTCATGACCTGATCGACACTCATCGCCAGAAGATTGCTGCCGATGTGGCGCCTGATATCGCCGTCGGTGACGATGCCGATCAGCGCACCATCCGCAGCGGTTATTGCCACGCAGCCAAACCCCTTGCGCGACAATTCGAGGATCGCTTCGCGCATTCCAGTGCCGGAAGGCACCAGCGGCAGCCTGTCGCCGACATGCATGATGTCGCGGATCTGCGTCAGATTGGCGCCAAGTTGCCCGCCGGGATGGAAGGTGCGGAAATGATCCGGCGTGAAGCCGCGCGCTTCGAGCAACGCGATGGCCAGCGCATCGCCGATCACCAGTTGCAGCAGCGTCGATGTCGTCGGCGCCAGGCCATGCGGGCAGGCTTCCGGCGCACGCGGCAGCAAAAGCACCACATCGGCCGCGCGCGCCAGCGCCGATCGCTCTCCGGCGGTGACCGCGATCAGCGGAATCGAGAAGCGCCTGGAATAGGCGATGATGCCCTTGAGTTCCCGGCTCTCGCCCGACCACGACATGGCGATGATGGCATCGTCCCTGGCGATCATGCCGAGGTCGCCGTGATTGGCTTCGGCAGGATGGACGAAGAAAGCCGGCGTGCCGGTCGAGGCGAGCGTCGCGGCGATCTTTGAGCCGATATGGCCGCTCTTGCCGACGCCGGTGACGATGACGCGGCCCTCGATCTGCGACACCATGTCGACGGCGCGCGCGAACGGTTCGGTCAATCCGTTTTCGAGCGCGGCCGCCAGCGCCGCGACACCGGCCTGCTCGGTCGCTACCGTTCTGAGCGCCGAGGCGATCGAAGCTTGCCCGTCGAACCGCTTCTTGTCTTGGGATCCCGCATGCATGGCTGATGCGATTAGCGCTTTGCTGCGCGCCTGTCCAACGGAATTGCCATCCAGCGGGGCTTTAAACCAACGCCGCCTCAACCCTCCATTAACCATCCCTATTTACGGTTCGGTAAGTATGGCGCGCGGGCGCCGCGCAAGCAGTGGTGGCAATGTCCGGGGCCCAGCATGAAAAGAAAGGAAGGCGAAACGGCAAGGCGGTCTACGCCTTGCTGTTGGCGACCAGCGTCTTCGCCTTGCTGCGGCCTGCGCAGCCCTATGCCCAGGTAGCCGAGCTGCGCGGCGAGGTTTCGGAATCAGCGATTCTGGACGACCAGCAGCGCGAAACCAGGCAATTGAGCATGGCCAGCGCCCAGGATCAGACGGCACGGGCCGACGCAGCCATCCAGGGCAATGCACCGGCGCCGACCTATCAGCCGGCCAGCCCGGGCGCCGTGCAGGACGACGACACGGCACCCGCGACCGGCAGCATTTTTGATCCGCTGGAAGCCACCGATGATGCGTTTGCGGACACGCCCGCTCCAATCCCGCCGCGCCGGCCATCGAGCGTAACGCAACGCGCGAACGATCAAGACTTGGCCGCCGAGGCCGCCGCCGCGACTGCAGCCACGACGGATGACACGGACACCGGCGAAACTGACCAGGACGCCACCAATCCCCGTGCCGTGACCATTGATTCCGCCGACAGGCAGCAGCTCGATCCGGGCGCCGAGCGCGCCGAAGCTATCGAAGGTCAGGACGAGAGTGCCGAGGACGACCCGTTCGCCGCCACCGGCATCAAACTCGGCTCCTTCGTGATCAGGCCGACGCTCGAGCAAGGCCTGACGGCGTCGTCGAATGCCGATTCAAGCACCGAAGGCAAACCGGCCCTGCTGTCCGAAACGGCGCTGCGCTTCAATGCCATCTCCGACTGGCGGGAGAATTCGGCTGTCATCGACGGCTATGGCATCTTTCTCAAGACCATATCGGGCGACGAGGTTCAGGAGGCACGGGGCCGTGTCGACGGCACGCTCAATGTCGACCTCGACAACGATCTGCGCGCTATCGCCAGCCTTGGTTACGAGGCGGCGCCGGAATCGGCTTCGTCGCCGGTCGTCATCGAAGGCACCGTCGAGCAGCCGGTGCGCCAGAGCATTAACGGCAGCCTCGCGGTCGAGAAGGATGCCGGCAAGATGCGCTTCGCCCTGACCGGCGCAGTCGAACACGACATCTACGGCGACGCCAAGCTTTCGACGGGCGGAACGCTGTCGCAGAAAGACCGTGACTCGACGCTCTATACCGCCACCTTGCGCACCGGCTACGAGATTTCCCCCGCTATCACCCCCTTCACCGAAGTCGAAATCGGCCGCCGGGTCTATGATTTGCGCGTCGACGCCAATGGTTTCGAACGATCCTCGACGGGGCTTGGGGTTCGGGCCGGCGCCGAGCTCGACCTCGGCGAGAAGCTTGCCGGCGAATTCTCGGCCGGCTGGCTGCGGGAGGCGATCGACGACGACCGGCTGCCGGCAATTTCGGGTGCCACGGTGAACGCCGACCTCAGATGGTCGCCGGAACGCGGCACCACGATCGGCCTCATCGGACAAACGACCGTCGAGGGCACGACAACCCCCGACGAAAGCGGCGACATCCTTTACTCCGGCCTCCTGACGGGCGAGCGGGAAATCCGTGCCAACCTGATCGGGAACGCAGCTCTCGGCGTGGGCTGGCGCGACTACGTCGGGTCCGACGGCCATGATCTGATACTGAGCGCCGAGGCCGGACTGACATGGTGGCTGAACCGGTATGCCGGACTGACCACCCGCGCCAGAACTGAAAAACAGACCAGCAACCTGGAGGGCCGCGACTACACCGCCCACAGCATCTTCGTCGGGGTGAAGCTGCAGCCGTAAGGCAGCCGTTAAAGGTTTGGGGTATCTCGAGTTTTCGGGTCAGGCGGTGGCGAGAATGGTGGCTTCGATCACCTGAACGCAGCCTACATCGAGGTATGCGAGTGCCGGAAGCGCAGGAAAACCGCCGTTCCCCGGCCGGCTGACTATCGATATACCTAAATTAGAACGCCGCGCCCCGTTGCTCTGACGGTTTCATCTCGTCGAGAAGCTTGCGGATAACGCCCGCCATTCGGCCGTTTATGTCGCTGCGCCACAGCGCGAAGGCGACGTTGGCCTCGACAAAGCCTTCCGGCGATCCGCAATCAAAGGTGCGCCCCTGGTAGTGGCAGCCGTAGAAGGGCTGTTGCTTCTCCAGCTTCAGCATCGCATCGGTGAGTTGGATCTCGTTGCCGGCGCCCTTCTCCTGGCCCTCGAGAATCCCAAATATCTCCGGCTGCAGGATGTAGCGCCCGTTGATGTATAGGTTGGAGGGCGCCGTGCCGGCCTTCGGCTTCTCCACCATGCCGGTGATGCGGAAACCGTGATGCGTATCCTCGCCACGGCCGACGATGCCATATTTATGGGCCTCGGCGGGGTCGCATTCCTGAACCGCGACGATGTTGTTGCCGGTCTCGGCATAAAGCTCGACCATCTCCTTCATGCAGCTTTTTTCCGACTGCATGATCATGTCAGGCAAAAGCAGCGCGAAGGGCTCGTCGCCGACCAGCTCGCGGGCGCACCAGACGGCATGGCCGAGGCCAAGCGGTACCTGCTGGCGCGTGAAGCTGGTCTGCCCCGGCGAGGGTTGCAGCCGCTGCAGGCGGGCGAGTTCGTCGTCCTTGCCGCGCTGGGCGAGCGTGTCATAGAGTTCGAACTGGACGTCGAAATGGTCCTCGATGACCGCCTTGTTGCGGCCGGTCACGAAGATGAAATGCTCGATGCCGGCTTCGCGTGCCTCGTCGACCACATACTGGATGACTGGCCTGTCGACGACCGTCAGCATTTCCTTGGGTATGGCCTTGGTGGCCGGGAGAAAACGCGTGCCGAGACCGGCGACCGGGAAAACTGCCTTGCGAACTCTCTTCATGCTGTCAATTATCCGCTTCTAAGCCTGTTCGGCAATCCCGCCTCGAGACATTTTCGCGCCGGAATCTAGGATTATGGAACGGCTGGTCAGAAAAAAAATTGTAGTCCGTAAAGCACCAACCCGCCTTTTCGTTCCCAACGGCACCTATGGTAAACTAAATGCTAACCGGGTTCGGCGATGAATGATCTTCCTGTGATGAAGAAGGAGGAAAAGATGACCGTTCGCAACGCCGCAACGCGCTTCACAAGCTTCGTTGCGGCCGCCAGCCTGTCGCTTGCCTTGCTGTTGCCCACCGGATCGGCTTTTGCCGACGCCGGTTTCCGGCAATGGGTGGCGAGTTTCCGCGCCACCGCGGTGCGGAGCGGCGTTTCCGGCGCCGTTTACGACCGGGCATTCGAGGGCATCAGCGATGCCGACCCGGTCGTGCTGGAAAAAGCGCGTTATCAACCCGAATTCACCGCGCCCGCCTGGGACTATTTCGACAACCGCGTCCACGACCAGTCGGTCGCTGTTGGCCAGCAGATGGCAAGGAAGTGGAAGCCGTGGCTAGACAGGATCGAGGCAAGATACGGCGTCGACCGTCACATCCTGCTGGCCATCTGGTCGATGGAATCGAATTACGGCGAAATCCTCAAGCGCGACGATGTCATGCGCAATGTCGTGCGTTCGCTGGCAACACTTGGCTATGCCGATTCGAGACGATCGAAGTTTGCCCGCACTCAGTTGATCGCGGCGCTGAAAATCCTGCAAAGGGGCGACATCGACAAAAGCCACCTCAGCGGCTCATGGGCCGGCGCCATGGGCCATACCCAATTCATTCCCACCAGCTATCAGGCCTATGCGGTCGATATGGACGGCGATGGCAAGCGCGACATCTGGAATTCGATTCCCGATGCATTGGCAACGGCCGCCAATCTGCTCAAGAAGAACGGCTGGCAGGCCGGCAAGACCTGGGGCTATGAAGTCAGCCTTCCCGACGGAAAGAAGTTCCCGGCCGGATCGAAGTCACTGTCGCAATGGCAAGCGCTGGGTGTCACGCGTGTCAACGGCAAGCCGTTCAAGAATAGTGCGGAGAAGGCCACGCTGAAGGTGCCGGGCGGCCGCGGCGGCCCGGCTTTCCTGATGATCAAGAATTTTTCGGTCATCAAGCGCTACAACAATGCCGACAAATACGCGGTTGCCGTTGGCCTTCTTGCCGACGGAATCGCCGGCTATGGTGGGCTTGTGCAGGACTGGAAACGGCCTTTCACGAAGCTCTCCTTCGAGGAGAGGCAGGAGCTTCAGCAGCGGCTTTCCCAGTACGGCTACTATGACGGCAAGTTCGACGGCAAGATCGGCGAGGGATCGAAAGCCGCCATCATGGCCTTCCAGGCGAAGGCTGGCTTGACCCAGGACGGACATCCGAGCATGGAAGTGCTCAAATGGCTCAGGCAGAACTAGCCTCGCATAGGGGCTGACCTGGAGCATCGGACCCAAACCGGTTTTGGGGAATCCGATGCTCAAAAAAAGATAGAGCGGCGGCACGGTTGGATTTGAGGGTCCGGCGCTCTTAAGGGATGGAGAGGGTAATTGGTTTCGGCTGCGCGTATCCGTGTGATCCTTCGTCGCGTGCCGATCCTGATTCTGGCTATTGCCGTTCTGGCCGTCAGCACAGCCGCCGTCTTTCACACGCCGGCCGTGGCGCAGGAAGAACAAAGGCGTGGCTGGTCGCTGCGCGACTTGTTGTTTCTGCGCCGAAGCGAGCGGGTGGAACCGCCGCGACTGATTCAGCCGCGACGGATTCAGAGGATCGGGCCACGGAAGCCAAAAGCCAGAAAGGCCCGTGCCGCGCCGCGCCGGCCGGCTGAGCCGGCAGTCCCGATTGTCGAGAAGGCGCCGGATGCCCGCACCATTCTGGTGGTCGGCGATTTCATGGCGAGCGGCCTCGCCGAAGGTCTCGACACCGCCTTTGCCGAAAACACCAAGGTCAGGATCGTCGTCCGCAGCAACGGTTCGTCGGGTTTCGTGCGTGACGATTTCTACAACTGGCCCGAACAGATCAAGTCGCTGATCGAGACCGAAAAGCCGGCGGCCGTGATCGTCATGCTGGGCTCCAACGATCGGCAGCAAATGCGCGTGAACGGTGAACGCGAACAGCCGCGGTCCGAAGCCTGGACCAAGGAATACGAACGCCGGACCGAAGCGTTCGGTAAGGCCATTGCGTCGGCCAACGTGCCATATCTGTGGGTCGGCATGCCGGCCTTCAAGGCGCCGAAGATGACCTCAGACATGCTGGCTTTCAACGACATCTACCGCTCGACGGCCGAAAGTCACGGCGGCGAATTCATCGACATCTGGGACGGTTTCGTCGACGAGGAAGGCGCCTTTGTCACCAGCGGGCCTGACATCAACGGCCAGCCGGTGCGCCTGCGCACCGACGACGGCATCTATGTCTCGAAAGCCGGCAAACGCAAGCTCGCCTTCTATGCCGAAAAACCCTTGCTGAAGATCCTTGGAATGACCGCTCCCCCCGGCACACTGGCAGCTTATGCGCCAGCCGGCGCTCCCGTCGGGGCGCCGGCGCCGACACCCATGGCCGTCGATCGCACCGTGCCGATGCTGCTCAACGATCCGGCACTCGACGGCGGCTCGGAACTTCTCGGCGCTGCATCGCCGGCAAAGGCGGACGGGCCTGGCGAAAAACTTGTCGTCGAGGGCAAGGCGCCCGCTGCTTCGCCCGGCCGCGCCGACGATTTTTCCTGGCCGCCCAGGGGACAGCCTGCGGCGGCGGCCGCTGGAAGCGACACGACGACGGCGATCAATCCTTGATACGAGGCTCCTCGGAGACCGTTTCGAAACTCGCTCCTGTGAGTCATATGAGGGTGTTTTCGAGAACCGGAGCGGAGCGTACATTCGAGTACGTGAGCACCGGAAGCGCAGAAAACGCCCTCAGATGGCCGCAGGAGTAGAGTTTCCAAACGCTCTCAGCGCGGCAACACGCTCGATCCCATCAACGCCTCGTCGATCGAACGAGCCGCCTGCCGGCCCTCGCGGATCGCCCAGACGACTAGCGATTGACCGCGGCGCACATCGCCCGCCGCATAGAGCTTTTCGACGCTGGTCTTGTAGTCGCGGTCATTGGCCTCGACGTTGTTCGAGCGGCGGCTGTCGATGGCGATCTTCATCTGGCCAGCCAGCTCCGACACCGGTCCGACGGTGGCCGGCCCGGCAAAGCCGATGGCGATGAAGGCGAGATCCGCGCGGATGACGAATTCCGTGCCGGCGATCGGCTTGCGCTTTTCATCGACCTCGCAGCATTTGACGCCGGTCAACGCGCCGTCCTCGCCGATGAATTCGAGCGTCGCCACCTGGAACTCGCGCTCGGCGCCTTCGGCCTGCGAGGACGAGGTGCGCATCTTCGTCGCCCAGTAAGGCCAGACTGAAAGCTTGTCTTCCTTTTCCGGCGGCTGCGGCCGGATGTCGAGCTGGGTGACGCGCACGGCGCCCTGGCGGAAGGCGGTGCCGACGCAGTCGGAGGCGGTGTCGCCGCCGCCGACGACGACGACATGCTGGCCGCCGGCGACGATCGGCGGCGAGGGCCACGCCACCGACTGGATCGGCTCGCCGCCGATGCGCTTGTTCTGCTGCACCAGATAGGGCATCGCGTCATGCACGCCGTCGAGATCGTCGCCGGGAATGTTGGCCGGGCGCGGCGTTTCCGAACCGCCGCAATAGAGCACAGCATCGTATTCGGCGAGCAGTTCCGCCACCGGTTTGTCGACGCCGACATTGACGCCGCAATGGAAGCTCACGCCCTCGCCTTGCATCTGCTCGATGCGCCGGTCGATATAGTGCTTCTCGATCTTGAAGTCGGGGATGCCGTAGCGCATCAGCCCACCCGGCCGGCTCTCGCGCTCATAGACGTGGACGTCGTGGCCGGCGCGGCCAAGCTGCTGGGCGGCCGCCATGCCGGCCGGCCCCGAGCCAATGACGGCGACGCGCCTGCCGGTCTTCTTTTCCGGCGGGTAGGGCCGGATATGACCGGTTTCATAGGCCTTGTCGGCGATCGCCTGCTCGATCGTCTTGATGGCGACCGGAATGTCCTCAAGGTTCAGCGTGCAGGCTTCCTCGCAAGGTGCCGGACAGATGCGGCCGGTGAATTCCGGGAAATTGTTGGTCGAGTGAAGGTTGCGGATCGCATTGTCCCAGTCGCCATTGTAGACGAGGTCGTTCCAGTCCGGGATCTGGTTGTGGACCGGGCAGCCGGTCGGCCCGTGGCAGTACGGAATGCCGCAATCCATACAGCGCGCGGCCTGTTTCTCGACCTCCTTATCCGACATCGGCAACGTGAACTCGCGAAAATGCCGGATGCGGTCGGAAGCCGGCTGGTACTTGTGCACCTGCCGGTCGATCTCGAGAAACCCTGTTACCTTGCCCATAGTCCAGTCCCTGCTGTCCAGATGGCGCGCTCGACGACGCACCCGTTAACCTCATAAGGCAGCCATGGCAACCTTCAGTCCGAGGCCAGGATTGTTGATGAAGGCGTCGACCGGGAAGCCTCGCTTCCCGGCAACTCCCAAAGCCTATTCCGCCGCCACGCCCATGCGCATGCGTTCCATTTCGATCAGCGCGCGGCGGTATTCGACCGGCATGATCTTCCGGAATTTCGGCCGGAAAGTCGCCCAGTTGTCGAGGATCTCGCGGCCTCGCACCGAACCCGTATAATGGACGTGGTTCGAGATCAGCTGATAGAGCCGCTCCTCGTCATGGCTAGTCATGTCGCCGGACACGTCGACGCGGCCTTTGTGGTCGAGGTCGCCGCCATGATGGAGCAGTTTCTCCATCAGGTCGTCTTCTTCGGGAACGGGTTCCAGTTCGACCATCGCCATGTTGCAGCGCTCGGCGAAATCACCTTCCTCGTCGAGCACATAGGCGACGCCGCCCGACATGCCGGCGGCGAAGTTGCGGCCGGTCTGGCCGATGACGACGACAATGCCGCCGGTCATGTACTCGCAGCCATGGTCGCCAACGCCTTCGACGACGGCAGCCACGCCCGAATTGCGAACCGCAAAACGCTCACCGGCGACGCCGCAGAAATAGGCCTCGCCCTCGGTCGCGCCGTAGAGCACCGTGTTGCCGACGATAATCGACTCCGCTGCGACGATCTTCGTGTTCTCCGGTGGGCGGATGACGATGCGTCCACCCGACAGGCCCTTGCCGACATAGTCGTTGCCGGCGCCAATCAGTTCGAACGAAACCCCCCGCGCCAGGAAGGCGCCAAAGGACTGGCCGGCGGTGCCGGTGAGCTTCACCGAGATCGTGTCCTCGCGCAGGCCCTTGTGCTTGAAGCGCTTTGCCACTTCGCCGGACAGCATGGCGCCGGTGGAACGGTCGACATTGCGGATCGGCAGCTCGATGCTGACCGGCTGCCTGGCTTCCAGCGCCGGCTTGGCGAGCTCGATCAGCTTGCGGTCGAGCACGCCGTCGATCGGATGCTTCTGCCGCTCGGTCCAGTGCACCGCCTCATGCGGGGCATCCGGCTTGAAGAACATCTTGCTGAAATCGAGCCCGCGCGCCTTCCAGTGCTGGATCAGCGCCCGCTTCTCCAAGAGTTCGGTGTCGCCGATGATCTGGTCAAGATGGGTGTAGCCCATCTCGGCGAGCAGCGCCCGCACCTCTTCCGCCACATAGAAGAAGAAGTTGATGACGTGTTCCGGCGTGCCCTTGAAACGCTTGCGCAACACCGGATCCTGCGTCGCGACGCCGACCGGGCAGGTGTTGAGATGGCACTTGCGCATCATGATGCAGCCGGCCGCGATAAGCGGCGCGGTCGAGAAGCCGAATTCGTCGGCGCCAAGCAATGCACCGATGACGACGTCGCGACCGGTGCGCAGGCCGCCATCGACCTGCAGCGCGACGCGCGACCTGAGGCCGTTGAGCACCAGCGTCTGGTGCGTCTCGGCAAGGCCCATTTCCCACGGGCTGCCGGCGTGCTTGAGCGAGGTCAGCGGCGATGCGCCGGTGCCGCCGTCATAGCCGGAAATGGTGATGTGATCGGCGCGCGCCTTGGCGACGCCGGCCGCAACCGTGCCGACGCCCACTTCGGACACCAGCTTGACCGAGACATCAGCCGCCGGATTGACGTTCTTGAGATCGAAGATCAGCTGCGCCAGATCCTCGATCGAATAGATGTCGTGGTGCGGCGGCGGCGAGATCAGGCCGACGCCGGGCGTCGAATGCCTGACATTGGCAATGGTGGCATCGACCTTGTGGCCGGGCAGCTGACCGCCCTCGCCGGGCTTTGCGCCTTGCGCGACCTTGATCTGCATCACATCGGAATTCACCAGATATTCCGCCGTCACGCCGAACCGCCCGGAAGCGACCTGCTTGATCGCCGACCGCTCGGGGTTCTTGCCGCCGCCCGGCAGCGGCAGGTAGCGGTCGGCCTCTTCGCCGCCCTCGCCGGTGTTCGACTTGCCGCCGATCGTGTTCATGGCGCGCGCCAGCGTGGTGTGAGCTTCCCTGGAAATCGAGCCGAAGGACATCGCACCGGTCGAGAACCGCTTGACGATATCGGCCGCCGACATAACCTCGTCGAGCGCGACCTTCTTGCGGCCGGTTTCTTCGGCGAACCTGATCTTGAACAGGCCGCGAATGCTCTGCGCCCGCGCCGCCTCGCTGTCGATCTGAGCGGAATAGTCCTTGAACGTCTGCCACGATCCTTGGCGCACGGCGTGCTGGAGGGTGGCCACGGCATCGGGTGACCAGATATGCGCTTCGCCGCGCATGCGGAACATGTATTCGCCGCCGACCTCGAGACTGTTGCGCAGCACCGGGTCGTTGCCGAAGCCGTCGGCGTGGCGGCTGACCGTCTCGGCCGCGATCTCTTCCAGCCCGACGCCTTCGATCAGCGTCGCGGTGCCGGTGAAATACTTCTGCACGAAATCGGTCTTCAGCCCGATCGCGTCGAAGATCTGCGCGCCGCAATAGGACTGGTAGGTCGAGATGCCCATCTTCGACATCACCTTGAGAATGCCCTTGCCGATCGACTTGATGTAGCGGGAGACGACCTCGTAGGCGTCGACCTCCGCCGGCAGCTCGCCGCGCTTGTGCATGTCGAGCAGCGTGTCGAAGGCCAGGTAAGGATTGATCGCCTCGGCGCCGTAGCCGGCAAGGCAGCAGAAATGATGCACCTCACGTGGCTCGCCGGACTCGACGACGAGCCCCACCGACGTGCGCAATCCCTTGCGGATCAGATGATGGTGGACCGCCGCCGTGGCCAGAAGTGCCGGAATGGCGATGCGGTCCGGCCCGAGCTGACGGTCGGACAGGATGATGATGTTGTAGCCGCCGGCGACCGCCGCTTCAGCGCGCTCGCACAGCCGGTCGATGGCGCCCTGCATGCCGGCCGCGCCTTCATTCGAAGCATAGGTGATGTCGATCGTCTTGGTGTCGAAACGGTCCTCGGTATGACCGATGGAGCGGATCTTCTCCAGATCGCCATTGGTCAGGATCGGCTGGCGCACTTCGAGCCGCTTGCGACGCGAATTGCCAACGAGGTCGAAGATGTTGGGCCTCGGCCCGATGAAGGACACCAGGCTCATCACCAGTTCCTCGCGGATCGGGTCGATCGGCGGATTGGTGACCTGGGCGAAGTTCTGCTTGAAATAGGTGTAGAGCAGCTTCGATCTGTCCGACATCGCCGAAATCGGCGTGTCGGTGCCCATCGAGCCGACCGCTTCCTGGCCGGTGGTTGCCATCGGCGACATCAACAGCTTGGTGTCTTCCTGGGTGTAGCCGAACGCCTGCTGGCGATCGAGCAGGCTGACGTCCCTGCGCAGCGCGCGCGGCTCGACCGGCTTCAGGTCTTCGAGGATGAGTTGGGTGTTGGCGAGCCAGCTCTTGTAGGGATGCCTGGTCGCGATCTCCGACTTGATCTCCTCATCGGAAACGATGCGGCCCTTCTCCAGGTCGATCAACAGCATGCGGCCGGGCTGCAGCCGCCACTTCTTGACGATCCTTTCCTCCGGCACCGGCAGCACGCCGGCTTCCGAAGCCATGATGACGCGATCGTCGTCGGTGACGATGTAGCGCGCCGGGCGCAGCCCGTTGCGGTCGAGCGTGGCGCCGATCTGGCGGCCGTCGGTAAAAGCTACTGCGGCCGGTCCGTCCCACGGCTCCATCAGGGCGGCGTGGTATTCGTAAAAGGCCTTGCGATCTTGATCCATCAACTTGTTGCCGGCCCAGGCTTCCGGGATCAGCATCATCATCGCATGGGCGAGCGAGTAGCCGCCCTGCGTCAGGAATTCGAGCGCATTGTCGAAACAGGCGGTGTCCGACTGCCCCTCATAGGAGATCGGCCACAGCTTGGAGATGTCGTTGCCGAACAGTTCGGAATCGACCGAGGCCTGCCGCGCCGCCATCCAGTTGACGTTGCCGCGCAGCGTATTGATCTCGCCATTGTGGGCGACCATGCGATAGGGATGCGCCAGCTTCCACGACGGGAAGGTGTTGGTCGAAAAACGCTGGTGGACGAGGATCAGCGCCGTCTCGAAACGCGGATCGGTCAGATCCTTGTAGTAGGCGCCGACCTGATAGGCCAGGAACATGCCCTTGTAGACGATGGTCCGCGATGACATCGACACGACGTAGAAGCCATTGTCGACGCCCTTGGTCTCTTCATGGATGCGACCGGAAATGACCTTGCGCAGGATGTAGAGCCGCCGCTCGTAATCGTCGTCGCTCTCGATCTCGGCGCCACGACCCAGGAACACCTGCCGCTGGACCGGTTCGGAAGCAGCGATATCAGGCGCCTTTGACAGCAATGAATTGTCGACCGGCACATCGCGAAAGCCGAGCAGCGGCTGGCCTTCAAGCTGCGCCACCTCGGCGATGATGCCTTCGATATGCGCCTGAAGCTCAGGATCGCGCGGCATGAACACATGGCCGACGGCGTAATGGCCGGGCTTGGGCAGTTCGACGCCCTGGCTGGCCATCTCCTCGCGGAAGAAGCGATCGGGAAGCTGCACCAGCACGCCGGCGCCGTCGCCCATCAGCGGATCGGCGCCGACGGCGCCGCGATGCGTCAGGTTTTCGAGCACCGCAAGGCCGTCCTTGACGATCTGATGCGACTTCACGCCCTTCATGTTGACGATGAAGCCGACGCCGCAGGCATCGTGCTCGTTGCGGGGGTCGTAAAGGCCTTGGGCGGCGAAACCGGTATGGGTGCGCCCGATATTGGTCAGGCCAGTGGCGATGGACCGATTTTTGACAGCTGGCGCTTTCGTCTGCGCGGCCGGGCCGTTCGTCGCAGATGGCGTCATTTCCGTCATCATCCTGTCCTCCATTCCCAGCCCTAAGGGCGCTGGTTTCCGTTGGGAAGCGCATGAGCTTCCCTCTCATCCTTACGGCACGTCTTGCGAAATCCTTGCCAAACCAGGCGGCCTGGTTCGCATCCGGCAATCGTACAGGCCAGAGCCGGGCTGTCTACCTGTCGCTCGCGGCAACGGCCGGAGAGGCCCAATGATACGCCAATCCAGCCTGTTTTTGTGCGACAAAATAAGACAGCACTACTGTCCTAAATTTTTATGACAGAAATTGCGGATGCGCACAAGACCGATTCACAACAATCTTAGGCATTTAGAGACAGAAAATTACGCGCGACCGTACCAAAACGCAACCTTCGGTCGTCCGCCTGTGTCCCGGCCTCTCGCTGGCTTTACCGCTTTTCCGCCGCTTGGCACTTGCGAGCGGCATGCGAAAGCGGCCAAGGTTGCATCGATTTTCCCAGCACAGGCAAACGCATGAATTTCGCTTCCGACAATTGGGCAGGCGCCCATCCCGACATCTCAGCCAATTTATCCCGGCATGCCGCAGGTGCTGCCACTGCTTACGGCGACAGCGACCTGGACCGCGCCATCTATCGGCGCTTCAGCGAAATTTTCGAACGCGAGGTTGCAGTGTTCTTCGTCGCAACCGGTACGGCGGCCAACGCCCTCTCCATGAGCGCGTGCAACCGAATTGGCGGCGTCGCCTTCTGCCATTCCGAAGCGCATATGACCGTCGATGAATTCGGCGCGGCGGGCTTCTACACCGGAGGGGCGCGCATGTCGCCGGTGCCGGGTCCATTGGGGCGCATCAATCCGCAGGCGCTCGACCGGGCCATCATGCGCTATTCCCAAGACCTGGCTCCCGCCGGCCAACCGATGGCGGTCACGATCACGCAGGCGACTGAAGTCGGCACCGTCTACACCGTCGCCGAGATCACAGCCATCTCCGAAGTGAGCCACCGTCACGGGTTGCCTCTGCATATGGACGGCGCGCGCTTCGCCAACGCGATTGCCGCGATAGACACCAGTGTGGCGGAAATGACCTGGAAGAGCGGCGTCGACATCGTCTCCTTTGGCGGCACCAAGAACGGCTGCTGGATGGCCGACGCAGTCGTGGTTCTTAATCCAGACCTGGGGCATGATTTGCGCCTGTTGCGCCAGCGCGCCGCCCAGAACTTTTCCAAGTCGCGCTTCATCTCGGCCCAGTTCGAAGCCTATTTCGCCAACAATCTGTGGCTGGAAACCGCGCGACACGCCAACGCCATGTCGGCTCGGCTGGCGGCAGCAATTGAGGATTCTGCTTCGGCCCGGCTCGCCTGGCTTCCCCAGGCCAATGAAGTCTTCGCAATCCTCAGCCGCAACAATGCCGAACGGTTGCAGGCCGCCGGCGCCAAATTCTACGAATGGGGAGTGCCGCATGGCCTTGACGGCCACATCGGCGAGGACGAGGCGCTCTACCGTTTCGTCACCAGCTTTGCGACCACGGCCGAAGAGGTCGACCGCTTTGGCCAGCTAATTGCTGGATAGCACCTTATCCACATCCACAAAAAAGGGCGACGCCAAGCGCCGCCCTTCGTCCCTGAGATCGTCTTGTGACGCAGCTTACGCGGCGGTCTTGGCCTCGATCTGCTTGGCCTTCGCCGAAGACGCGGTGATCGCGATCTTGCGGGGCTTCAGCTCCTCGGGAATATTGCGCTTGAGATCGACGAAGAGCAGGCCGTTCTTCAGCGAGGCGCCGACGACTTCAACATGGTCGGCAAGCTGGAAGCGGCGCTCGAAGGCCCTGCTGGCGATGCCGCGATAGAGCAGTTCGGAGCCTTCGCCATTGCCCCCTTCCTTGCGCTCACCCTTGACGGTCAGGACATTGCGGTGAGCTTCGATCGAGAGCTCGTCGTCCGAGAAGCCGGCGACCGCCATCGAGATGCGATAGGAATCCTCACCGGTGCGCTCGATGTTGTAGGGTGGATAGGTCTGCGCACCTTCGGGCTGCGCAAGCGAATCGAGCATGGTGAACAGCCGGTCGAAACCGACGGTCGAACGATAGAGCGGGGAAAAATCAACGTGACGCATAGTGTGTTCTCCTGTTGAGCAACAAAGTTTGCGTATGGCCGGTGCGAAACCCGTGACGGCGTTCCGAATAGGCCAGCGGCCCCGACATTGGCGGCCACAGCAGACATTTGGGGAACACCTGAAAGCATTTCAAGATTTCTCGATGAACGGCAGATGAACCGCGGCTTCGGCGGACGTTCAGCTAAGTGGCGGTAGACTGCTTCCAGGATCAAGGAACAGGCGGCGGTTACGGCGTCGCGCGTCCTCTCGGACACGCAAGGACGCTGTAACACTTTGATTGCGCATGATTCACAGCGAAAATCGGGTCCGATTTTCGGTGTCACGCGCGAGATGCCGCAACGGCGCCGACCGGGTGTAACGTCCCTTCCTCCCGGATCGACGGGGGCCGGAAGCATGCCGCAAGCTGCTTTCGGCCTCACTCGCTGGCTGCCTCGTTCAGCCTTTCCAACGCGTCCGGAATTCCTTTGCTTTTGCTGCATGGGCGTCTATGCCTACCAAAGCTTGCGCCATGCAGGCAGCGACACACAAACGCAGCGCGAATGACGGACCTCCTCAACAAAATTCCCCTCTTCCGCGAAATTCCGGGCAATCCGCTACCGGAAAATGCGGCCGGTGGTTTCTTTACGACGCGCGATGGCAAGAAGATCCGCTACGGCCTCTTTCCCGCCGTTGCCCGCCCGATGAAGGGCACCGTGGTCGTCTTGACCGGCCGCAACGAGTGCATCGAAAAATATTTCGAGACCATCCGCAACCTTGCCGATCGCGGCTTCGGCGTCGCCACCCTCGACTGGCGCGGCCAGGGCGGTTCCGACCGGCTGATCAGCGACCGCGAGCGCGGCTATGTCCGGAGCTTCTTCGACTATACCGGCGACCTGGAACAGTTCTTCGAGGAGATCGTGCTGCCCGACTGCCGGGGGCCATATTACATATTGGCCCATTCGGCTGGGGCGGTGATTACGCTGCTTGCCGCACCGTCGATGGTGAACCGCGTACGGCGCATGGTGCTGATCGCGCCATTCCTGGCCGTCCCCGACCTGCCGGTCTCGACAACCACCGTTCGCCGCCTGTGCTCGCTGTTCTGTCTGCTGGGCCTTGGCAAGCTTTATGCCGCCTGGGGTCCGCGGCCCAGAAGAATCATTCCGTTTGCCGCCAACATGGTGACATCAGATCCAGAGCGGTACCGACGCAACACGCTGATCTACGAAACCTACCCGCAGCTGGCGCTCGGCGGCCCGACGATACGCTGGCTGAAAGCGGCGGCGCAGGCCTCCGAGGCCATCAGCGATCCCGACTTCATGGCCAGGATCCAGGTACCCTTGCTGGTGATCGCCGCCGGTGCCGACCAGGTCGTCTCGACCAAGGCGGTGGAAACCTACACCAGACGTCTGCGCCTCGGTTCGCTGCTGGTGATCGATGGTGCACGCCATGAAATATTGCAGGAAGCCGACTTCTATCGCGAGCAGTTCTTTGCCGCCTTCGATGCCTTCATCCCGGGAAGCGACGACACCGCCTGATTGAGTGCCGCACTCCCTCCGGACGCTCCAAGAGCGCTCCAAGTCATTGAAGTCCATGCCTCGGCTTGAAAAATGCCTGCCAACCTCGATCGTCGGCCTATCCCTGCCGGGCGAAATCCATGATCCAGTTGGTCTCCCAGGTCTTGCCGCCATCCGGTGAAAAAGCCTGCTCCCAGCGCGCCGATTTTTCAGTGATCCGCGACCAGAGGAAGCGAACCTGGATATTGCGTCCGTCGAAGACGTCGTCGCACAGGAACGTGCCGACGCCTGCTTCGAAGGTGCCGCGCATCGGAACATCGATGGTTGCCGGGTTGCGGCCGTCGATCCACCAGATCGACCATTGTCTCGTCGCCGGATCGAACGTCCGCAGCGTGGCGGCGCGATAGGCCTCGCCGGGCAATTCAATCACATTGTCGTCGACATTGCCGAGGCCGCCAAGGATCGGGCGCACGTCGCATGTCCCGCCAAACACGTCCCAGTTCGTGTCGCCTTGCAGCCGCTTCTGCAACCTTCGATGGCTGACGTTCCAGCGTGCGAAGAAGAGATCGAAATCGGCCCGGCCGTCTGCTGGAGCATTTTCGGAACGGCTGGCTGTTGACTGCGTCGACATGAATACCTCCCCGTGGCATGATCTCCATAGCAGAGAGCTGCTGACATCTTCCTGTCAGGAGCGTGGGCTACATCGCCGGTGGGCACCTTGGTCCCGCAATCGCCAGCTGCCCAGCCGGTTCAGCCACGCAGCGCCGCCATCGCGGCGGCATGAAGCTCCGGCGTTGCCGCAGCCAGGATGTCGCCGCCCCTTTCCGCCGGTCCGCCTTCGAAGGTGGTGACGACGCCGCCGGCCTTCTCGATGATCGGGATCAGCGCGACGATATCGTAGGGCTTTAAACCGGGGTCGGCGACGATGTCGACGCTTCCCGCCGCGACCATGGCGAAGGCATAGCAGTCGGTGCCGTAGCGGGCGAGCTGGACCTGCTGCTCGAACAGGTCGTAGCGCAGGCGCGCGTCTCCCTTGAACAGTGCCGGCGTGGTGGTGAACAGCGTCGCCTCGGCGAGGCTTGCCGTCTTGCGTGTCGTCAGCCTTCGCGGTCCGCCCGGGCCTTCATAATGGGCACCGGACGCGTTGGCATAGAAAAGCTCGCCGGTGAAGGGCTGCGACATCATGCCGGCAACGGCATCGCCGTCGACTGTCAGCCCGACCAATGTTCCCCACACCGGCAGGCCGGAAATGAAGGCGCGCGTGCCGTCGATCGGATCGATCACCCAGACGTGCCTGCTGGAAATGTTCTCGCTGCCATGCTCCTCGCCAAGGATGCCGTGATCGGGATATTCCGCTGATATAAGCGCCCGGATGACCCGCTCGGCCTCGCGGTCGGCCTCGGTGACCGGGTCGAAGCTGCCTTGCTCCTTGTTGGCGACCGCGCCCTGGCTGCGGAAGCGCGGCAAGGTTTCGGCCGCGGCGGCATGCGCAATGCGCCGCATGAAATCGATGCTGATATCCAACTGAGTCTCCCCGCGTTGCAGCCTGCTGGAACCGTCGTTTGCCTGTGGTTTTCCGCCAAAGCAAGGGCGTGCGGAACTTTTGCGCATCGTCAACTGTTGCTCGAATGCAACGCTGGCGCCCTCGAATTCAGTTTCCACATCACCGTGAATTAAAAACTCCGGTCGACGGCTTGACATTTGTGCATCGCACAATAGATTTGTTCTCGGACAGGCTTTCCTGTCCATGCCCTCCTTGGGCGTTTCCTCCCTAGACTTCGACCGTGTCGTGCAAACGATGCGGTCTTTTTTTCGGCGTGGCATCCAGCGGATTGCGCTTCCCCGACCCGCACGTCGACGCCTTTATCTGGCGCAAGGTCTCGTTTCGATTTTCGGCATCATTCGGCGGCAAGCGGCAGATCGATAAAATGGTGGTCGGGCATCGCCATCAGATCGGCCGAGAATTGTGCCAGATCGTCGGCGAGTGCATCGAAGCCGGCGGATTTCTGGAACGTCCGCTCGTTCATGTAAAGCCCGCGATTGACCTCGATCTGCAGTGCATGGAGATGGCGCACGGGGCGGCCATAGTGCTCGGTGATGAAGCCTCCGGCGTAAGGCTTGTTATGGGCGACGGTGTAGCCCATGCCGATCAGCAGGCCGATCGCCGTCTCGGTCAACGCTGCCGAGGCGGAGATGCCGAAACGGTCGCCGACGATGAAGTCGGGCCTGACACCGCTGTCGCCGACCCTGATGCTCGCCGGCATCGAGTGGCAATCGATCAGCACGGCAAAGCCGAACCGCGCATGGGTCCTGGTCAAAAGCCGTTTCAGCGTCTCGTGATAAGGCTTGTAGACAGCCTCGATACGCGCGACGGCTTCCGCCAGTGGCAAGCGGCCGGCATAGATTTCGAGCCCCTCTCCCACCAGCTTGGGCACGGTGCCAAGCCCGCCGGCCACGCGTGCCGAGCGGATGTTGCAGAAGGACGGCACGGGTTCGGCGAACATCCGCGGATCGAGTTCCCACGGCTCCCGGTTGACGTCGAGATAGGCGCGCGGGAAGTTTGCCGCCAGCATCGGCGCGCCGAGCGCGACGGCGCCGCCGAACAATTCGTCGACGTAGCAATCCTCGGAGCGGCGGATGGCGTTTCGATCCAGCCTTGCCATCGCCAGGAACCGGTCCGGATAGTGACGGCCGCTATGCGGCGAGTTGAAGAGGAAGGGGACGCGCTGTTCGGCGCCCGACCGGATTTCGAAGGGAGGAACGACCGAAAAATCCTCGGCTGCCGTTTTCAATTTGAACGAATCCGGAAACACCAATGCATCATGGTTGGAAACGTGCCACCTCGCCGGCCGCATGTCCAGCGTTTCGGCGTCCGGGCCGCTTTGTTAAAGGCCGATCGGGCCTTTATCGTTCACTTGATGTTTACCCTCACCTCCTCATATACAGGATGGTTAACGGGCTGCCCCACGGCAGACTCGGACGGGTGATTCGGACGGGAAAAGATGGCACGCATTCTACTGGCGGAAGACGACGATGACATGCGCCGGTTCCTCGTCAAGGCGCTGGAGCGTGCCGGCTACCAAGTCAGCGACTTCGACAATGGCGCCAGCGCCTATGAGCGGCTGCGCGAAGAGCCTTTCTCGCTGCTCTTGACCGATATCGTCATGCCGGAGATGGACGGCATAGAACTCGCCCGCCGCGCCACCGAGATCGATCCCGACCTCAAGGTCATGTTCATCACCGGCTTCGCCGCCGTTGCGCTCAATCCGGATTCCAAGGCGCCGAAAGACGCCAAGGTGCTGTCGAAGCCGTTCCATCTGCGCGACCTCGTCAACGAGGTCGAAAAGATGCTGCAGGCAGCCTGATCCGATTCCGGCACGGCTTCAGCGCGCCTTCGACGGCGTGGCAAGGCGAACCTTTCTTTCCCTTTTCCTGCTATTGACGCGCCGTAGCAAAAATGGTGTATGCGCGGCTTCGGATGGGCGTGTAGCTCAGCGGGAGAGCACTGCATTGACATTGCAGGGGTCACAGGTTCAATCCCTGTCACGCCCACCATCCAGACAATCCGCCGTATCCCGCAGATATCCTCGCTCAAGGGCGCTTCCGGGCTGGACCGCGTGAATGCCGCATTTTCGAGAATGCCAAAATCGGACGCCTTGATTTTCTCGCCCAGCCAATGCTTCTCAATAAAGTCGGCAGAGAATATCTTTTCGACTACATCGACGACATGAAACATGAAATTTGGGTGAGGGCATCGCTCCTCTAGGTCAATCCGAAACGGTATCCAAGCGTGTCGGCGAGCGACTTTGCATTGGCCATGGCCAAGAGACGGCCGCCCAAGCCGTCATGTCTGGTGCGGCAATCAGCGTCGTTGAGGATCAGGCCGCGCCGAGGCGGAGGTCACCTGTCTCGATATGCTGGAGAAACCAGGCATAGGTCTGTTCCAATCCGCTCTGAAGCGAGTACCGCGGGCGCCAGCCCGTGGCAAACAGGCGCGACACGTCCATCAGCTTGCGCGGCGTGCCGTCCGGCTTCGTCGCATCGAATGTGAGCACCGCGTCGGCGCCGACGACGGAGAGCATGGTGCGGGCCAGCTCGGCAATGGTGATGTCTTCGCCCGAGCCGACATTGACGTGGCTGTCGCCGGCATAGTTTTTCAGTAGCCAGACCAGAGCGTCGGCGGCGTCGTCGACATGCAGGAACTCGCGCATCGGCGTGCCCGATCCCCAGACCTCCAGGGTTTTGTCGCCGGCCCGCTTGGCCTTGTGCGCCTTGCGCATAAGGGCTGGTACGACATGGCTGGTGGAGAGGTCGAAATTGTCGCCGGGGCCATAGAGGTTGGTCGGCATCGCCGAGATGTACTCGACACCGTATTGGCGCCGATAGGCTTGGCACAGTTTCAGCCCAGCGATCTTGGCGATCGCGTACCATTCGTTGGTCGGTTCGAGCGGACCGGTCAGCAAGGCGTCCTCGGAGATCGGCTGTGCCGCAAACTTCGGATAGATGCAGGACGAACCGAGAAACAGCAATTTCTGCACCTCGTTGCGAAAAGCGCTCTCGATGACATTGGTCTGCATGATGAGATTGTCCTGCAGAAAATCGACCGGCAACCTGTTGTTTGCCAGGATACCGCCGACCTTAGCCGCAGCCATCACCACCGCATCCGGCCTGTGGTCTGCCATCCAGCGCCGCACGCCGGCCTGGTCCATCAGGTCGAGTTCATCGCGGGATGCGGTCAGGACCTCGCAGTCCTCGTCCGCCAGCCTGCGCAATATGGCCGATCCGACCATGCCGCGATGCCCGGCCACGAAAACGCGCTTGCCCTGAAGGTCGAAGTCCATTGGCGTATCCCTATGCAGAACGGTCGCTATGACCACTGGCGTCGCCGCGCCAGATGGTCCTGCGTCGGACGCATAGCGCATACAGATTTGCCCGGACAAGGCAAATCGGAGATTCGGGCGAGCTCTTCTTGCGGTTGGCGCTCAGACGCCCGCCACGGCGCACAGGTTCTTCATTCTTGCGACGGCAAGCTCCGGGTCGGCCAGCAATCCGGCCTGGTCGGCAAGACGGAACACATCCGCATAGTGGCTAATGCCGCGCGCCGACTGCATGCCGCCGATCATCGAGAAATGGTCCTGGTGGCCGTTCAGCCAGGCCATGAGGACGATACCGGCCTTGTAGTACTCGGTCGGCGCCTCGAAGATTTTCCGCGACAGAGATACCGTCGGCGCCATCAGCGCGTCATAGCCTGGGCGGTCGCCAGCGGCCAGTTTCGCCAGCGCGGCATTGGCGACCGGCGCAATGGCGTCGAAAATCCCGAGCAGCGCATGCGAATGTCTTTCGCCGTCGCCGGCGATCAGCTCGGGGTAGTTAAAGTCGTCGCCGGTGAACATGACGACCCCTTCCGGCAGCCGGTTGCGCAGGGCAACCTCTTTGCCGGCATCGAGCAGCGATATCTTGATCCCCTCGACCTTGCCGGCGTGGCGTTCGATGATGGCGACGACCGTGTCGAGCGCGGTGTCGAAATCATGGCTGCCCCAATAACCCTTCAGCGCCGGATCGAACATGCCGCCCAGCCAGTGCAGGATGACCTTGCCGGATGCCTGGGACAGGATGCGATCATAGACGCTTATATAGTCGTCGGGACCCTTGGCGACAGCCGCCAGCGCGCGGCTGGCCATCATGATCGCCGTGCCGCCCAGGCCTTCGATGAAATCGAACTGCTCTTCATAGGCCGCGATGACATCGTCGAGTGTCCTGACGGCGCCTGGCGCCAGATGGTCTGTTCCGGCACCTGAGGCGAGGTCGGCGCCCTCGACGGTTCGCGCCTCGGCGATCGAGCGGCGGATCAATTCCCTGGCGTTTGTCCAGTCGAAACCCATGCCACGCTGTGCGGTATCCATCGCCTCGGCGATGCGGAAGCCGAGCCGCCACAGATGATGGCGAAACGCCATCGTGCGCTCCCAGTCGACCGCTGGATGAGCCCATGGATCGGTCATCTCAAGGGGATCGGCAACGACATGGGCGGCGGCATAGGCGATGCGCGAAAACCGCGCGCCGATCACCGGCTGTGCCGGCTGGCCGACAAGGCGGTAGCGAGTGCTGCGACCGCCCTCCCCGGGCAAGGCAATGTCCATCGATCTCTCCCTTGGTCGCGGCTATAAATGGAACGTTCCAATAAATCAAGAACCTTTTGATCCTCAATCCATGCCCCGAAATGCTGCCTCGCAGCGACAAAGCCCTTTGAGTGCACCGTCCTCAGCCGCGGGGTACTCGTTTTCTGGATTCGAGAAAATCCTGATTGACTCAAATGCAGCACGGAATTAGAACGTTCCAATAAATTCGACCAGAAAATACCGGAGGACGATCGGGATGGCCAGCAGGCCCAAGGCGACGATACTCGACATTGCCCGTGAGGCGGGCGTGTCCAAGTCGACGGTGTCGCTCGTGCTGCAGGGCAGCGGTCTGATCCGGCCTGAGACCGCGCTGAAGGTTCGCAAGGCGATCGAGGATGTCGGCTATGTCTACAACCGCGGCGCCGCCAATCTGCGCAAGGCCCACTCCAACGTCATCGGCATGGTCATCAACGACCTTACCAACCCGTTTTTCGCCGAAATGGCGGTCGGCATGGAGCGTGTCTTCCAGTCGGCGGGCATCGTGCCGTTCATCGCCAACACGGCGGAGAACCCGGTGCGCCAGGAAGAGGTGCTGAAATCGCTGATGGAGCAAGGTGTCGCCGGGCTGATCGTGTCGCCGGCGCGCGGCACGACGCCCGGTGCTTTCCGCCGCATCGAGACGGCGGGGCTTCCGATCGTCTTCACCATGCGCCGCCTTCCTGAAAGCCGCATCCCGGTGATCGCGCCTGACAATCATCGCGGCGCCTGGCTCGCCACCGCCCATCTGATCGGCAAAGGGCATCGCCGGCTGGCCTTCTTCGGCGGCTCATCGGATCTGGTGGTCTATCACGAGCGGCTGGGCGGTTTTCGCGAGGCCTGCGAGGGGCTCGGCATCGCCAAACGCGATATACTCGTCGTCGAAGGCGAAACCAGCCGCAAGGGCGGCATTGCCTGCCTGGAGACGGCCCTCGCCATGGCCGAGCCGCCGACCGCGGCGCTGTGCTTCAACGATGCGGTCGCCTTCGGCGTCATGTTGGCGCTGCGCAAGCGCGGCCTCGAGCCCGGCGCGGATTTCGCCGTCGTCGGCTTCGACGACGTGATCGAAGCCCAGCATTACATGCCGGCGCTGACCAGCGTCGCGGTGGATTCGGCAGGCCTGGGCGAGCGCGCCGCCCATGTCATGCTGAAGATGATCCAGTCGCGCACCACGCGCGCCGAGGATCATATCGGCGCCGTCAACCTCGTCGTCAGGGACAGTTGCGGTCCTGATCGCCGCGCTGGAATGGGAGACGCGGCATGACCGTCAAATGGGGACTGATCGGCGCAAGCACGATCGCCAGGCAATTCATGATCAATGCCATCCGCGCGCAACCGAACAGCGAGATCACGGCGGTGATGAGTTCCAGCCCGGATCGCGCCACTTCCTATGCCAAGGACAACGGCATTCCGCTCGCCGTCTCGACGCTCGATGAATTGCGCGGCTCCGGCATCGACGCCGTCTACATCTCGACCACCAACGAATTGCATCTCGAACAGGCATTAGCCGCCATCAGGGCGGGAAAACATGTGCTGTGCGAAAAGCCGCTGGCGCTGACCAGCGCCGATGCACGCGCAATGGTCGCCGCCGCCAAGGCGGCCGGCATCGTGCTCGGCACCAACCATCATCTGCGCAATGCCGGCGCGCACCGGGCGATGCGCGAAGCCATTGCCGGCGGCCGCATCGGCAAGCCGATCGCCGCGCGCGTCTTCCACTCGGTCTATCTGCCTGAGAATTTGCAGGGTTGGCGCATCACCAGGCCGGAAGCCGGCGGCGGCGTGGTGCTCGACATCACCGTGCACGATGCCGACACGCTGCGTTTCGTGCTCGACGACGATCCGCTCGAGGTTTCGGCGTTCACCCAGGCCGCAGGCATGGCCGCCGGCGGCCTGGAGGACGGCGCCATGTGCATCTGGCGCTTCAAATCGGGCATCATCGCCCAGTCGCATGAGGGCTTCACCACCAAATTCGCCGGCACCGGCTTCGAGGTGCATGGCAGCGAAGGCTCCCTGATCGCGAAAGATGTGATGACGCAGAAGCCGATCGGCTCTGTGCTGCTGCGCACGGCACAGGGCGAGGAAGAATTGAGCTTCGACCGCGAAGATCTCTATGTCAGGTCTTTGCGCCAGTTCCATGCGGCGATCCGTGGCGAAGGCCAGCCGTCGGCGACCGGCGAGGACGGCGTCTGGTCGCTGACTTCAGCCGAAGCGGCGTTGCAATCCGCCAAGTCCGGCAAATCAGCCGCGATCGATCCGAAACTCGGGGGGGCAGGGTGAGCAAGCTCATCTCCGCAGCGCAAGCCGCCAGCCTGATCAGGGACGGCATGGTCGTTTCCGTGTCGTCGTCGAGCGGTCTCGGCTGCCCGGATGCGGTACTCGCCGCGATCGGCGAGCGCTTCGACGCGGAAGGCCATCCGAAGAACATCACGACGCTGCATCCGATCGCCGCCGGCGACATGTACGGCATCAAGGGTATCGACCATCTGGCCAAGCCCGGCCTGTTGAAGCGCACGCTGTGCGGCTCCTATCCGTCCGGCCCGTCATCTTCGGAGCCGCCGCAGATATGGAAGATGATCGGCGACAATTCGGTCGCCGCCTACAACGTGCCCTCAGGCATCCTGTTCGATATGCACCGCGAGGCTGCGGCCAAGCGCCCTGGCGTGCTGACCAAGGTCGGCCTCGATACCTTCGCCGACCCGCGTCATCAGGGCTGTGCCATGAACGCGGCCGCCAGCGAGCCGATCGTATCGGTGCAGCAGTTCGACGGCGAGGAATGGCTCTATTTCCGCTCGATCGTGCCTGACGTCTCAATCATCCGGGCGACGACGGCCGACGAGCGCGGCAACCTGACCTATGAGCACGAGGGCGCCTATCTCGGCGGGCTGGAACAGGCGCTCGCCGCCCGCAACAACGGCGGCATCGTCATCGCGCAGGTCAAGCGCGTCGTCGAGAACGGCACGCTGAAGCCGCATGACGTGCGCGTGCCCGGTGTGCTGGTCGACCATATCGTGGTGGCGCCCGACCAGTTGCAGACGACGCTGACACCCTACGATCCGGCGATCTCGGGCGAGATCTTCCGGCCGCTGTCGACTTTCCGCAACGCCGAGATGAGCGTCCAGAAGGTGATCGCGCGGCGCGTCGCGATGGAGCTTGCCGACGGCATGGCCGTCAATATCGGCTTCGGCATCTCGGCCAACGTGCCGCGCATCCTTATCGAGGAAGGCCAGCACGGCAAGGTCACCTGGGTAATCGAACAGGGCGCGGTCGGCGGCGTGCCGCTGCTCGATTTCAAGTTCGGCTGCTCGTCGAACGCCGACGCGTTCATGCCTTCGCCACACCAGTTCATCTACTTCCAGGGCGGCGGCTTCGACGCCTCGCTGCTGTCCTTCCTGCAGATCGATCGCAATGGCTCGGTCAACGTGTCGAAGCTTTCGGCCAGGCCGCATGTCACCGCCGGCGCCGGCGGTTTTGTCGACATCACCGCGCGGGCGAAGAAGATCGTGTTTTCCGGCTTTTTCAATGCCGGGGCCAAGCTGTCGCTGGCCGATGGCGGCATCAGTATCGACGGGGAAGGCAAGGTCAAGAAAGTGGTCGGCGAGGTCGAGCACATCTCCTTCTCGGGCAAGCGCGCGGTCGCGCAAGGACAGGACATCACCTATGTCACCGAACGCTGCGTGATGAAGCTGACGCCGGATGGGCTGATGGTGACTGAGCTGGCACCCGGTATCGATCTTCAGCGCGACGTGCTGGCGCAGGCCGAGATTCCGCTCGCCGTCGCCAACGACCTGAAAGTCACGCCGGACGCGCTCTACCGTGACCGGCCGATCGGACTGTCGCTCAATGGCGGCGCCTCGCTTGGAGGCGCGCATGGCTGAGCGTCTCGTCACCTTTGAAACCGACGGCGACCTCGGCATCGTCACGCTTCGCCGGCCGGAGAAATTCAACGCGCTCGACATCCCGATGCTGCGCGCGCTGGAAGCCGCGCTCGATACGGCCGAGGCCGCGGACGGCGTCCGCGTCGTGCTGCTGTGTGGCGAAGGCAAGGGCTTTTGCGCCGGCGGCGACGTCGAAGCGTGGTCGCGAATGAGTGCCGCCGATTTCCAGGTGCAATGGGTGCGCTATGGCCACCGCGTCTTCGACCGGCTGGCGCGGCTCCGGCAGCCGACCATCGCCGTGCTGTCCGGCCATGCGCTGGGCGGCGGGCTTGAACTGGCGGTCGCCTGCGACTTCCGGGTCGCCGAGGCGCAGGTGAAATTAGGCTTCCCGGAAACCTCGATCGGCGTGGTGCCCGGCTGGTCCGGCACGCAGCGCGCGGTGCGCCGCTTCGGCGCGCAGACGGTGCGGCGCATGGCAATCGGCGGCGAGACGTTCGTGGCGGCCGAAGCACTCGCTCTGGGCATCGTCGACCGGGTGGTCGACACGGGCAAGGCGTTCATCGAGGCCAAGGCCTGGGCCGGCAAGATCTCCGAGCGCGGCCCGCTGGCAACGCAGGCCGCCAAGCTGATGATCGCGGTCGCCGAGGGCGAGGAAAGTGCTGCCGCGACAGAGGCGCTGGCCAGTGGCTTCATCGCGCTGACCGGCGATCTCAAGGCTGGTGTCGACGCTTTCAAGGCCAAGCAGAAACCAGCGTTTTCAAGATCATAGAATGCGAGCGGAACCTGGAAATCACATGAACTTGCCCCTCACCATCGCCATGCCCGCCGAGGCAGCCGCGACGCCGAAGACCTACCGGCTGCTGATCGACGGCAAGTTCGTCGATGCCCGCGACGGCCGCACGCTGGAGCGCAACAGTCCCGGCCACGGCTTCACCGTTTCGCGCTATGCGCAAGCCGGCGAAGCGGACGTCGAGGCGGCGGTGACCGCCGCGCACAAGGCTTTCGTGACCGGCCCCTGGCCGCACATGAAGGCCGGCGAGCGCGCAGCGATCCTGCTCAAGGCGGCGGACCTGATCGAGGCGCGGCTCGAGGAGATCGCCCGGCTCGACGTGCTGGAATCCGGCAAGCCGATCGCCCAGGCGCGCGGCGAGATCGGCGGCGCCGTCGACATCTGGCGCTATGCCGCGGCGCTTGCCCGCACGCTCCATGGCGAAACCTACGCCAATCTCGGCGACGCCATGCTGGGCGTCGTGCTGCGTGAACCGATCGGCGTCGTCTCGATCATCACGCCGTGGAATTTTCCCTTCCTCATCGTCAGCCAGAAACTGCCGTTCGCGCTCGCCGCCGGCTGCACGGCGGTGGTCAAGCCGAGCGAGATGACCTCGGCCTCGACCTTCGTGCTCGGCGACATCTTGATGCAGGCCGGCTTGCCGGACGGCGTCGTCAACATCCTCGCCGGCCTGGGCGCCGATGTCGGCGCGCCGATGGTCAGCCACCCGCTGGTCGAGATGGTGTCGTTCACCGGCTCCACCCGAGTCGGCAAGATGACGATGGCGTCGGCTGCGAACTCGCTGAAGAAGGTCTCAATGGAGCTTGGCGGCAAGAACGGCCAGATCGTCTTTCCAGATGCCGACCTCGAAGCGGCAGCCGACGCGGCGGTGTTCGGCGGCTTCTTCAACGCCGGCGAATGCTGCAACGCCGGCAGCCGGCTGATCGTTCATGAGGCGATAGCCGACGACTTCCTCGGCGCAGTGAAGGCGCTCACCGCAAGGGTGACCGTCGGCGATCCGCTCGATATCAGCACCAAGGTCGGCGCGATGATCTCTTCCGAGCACCTTTCCAAGGTGACCGGCTACGTGGCGGCGGCGGCAAGCGACGGCAGCAGCATCTATAGCGGCGGCAAGCAAATCGCCTCCAGTGCCGGTCAATATCTCGATCCGACCATCCTTCGCGGCGTCACCGAAGACATGGCCATTGCGCGTGAAGAAGTGTTTGGACCGGTGCTGTCGGTGCTGACGTTTGGATCGATTGAAGAGGCGTTGCGCATCGCCAACAACACGCCTTATGGTCTATCGGCGGGCGTGTGGAGCGCCAGCATCGACACCTGCATGTCGGTGGCGCGGAATGCGCGTTCGGGAACCGTTTGGGTGAACACGTTCATGGAAGGTTATCCCGAGCTGCCTTTCGGAGGCTACAAGCAGTCCGGTCTGGGACGCGAACTCGGCAAGCGCGCCGTTGAGGACTATACCGAAGAAAAGACAATCCAGTTTCATCGCGGCCAGCGCACCGGATGGTGGGTCGGCTGAGTTGGGAAGAACCCGGCGGACAATCGCCGGTCGTGTAGCTGCAACAAGGGAGGAAGTACATGTTGCGCAAATTGCTTATCGGAACGGCTCTCGGCTCGGGTCTTGCGTTCGCGGCCCATGCCCAGGACGTCAAGGAAGTCGAGATGCTGCATTGGTGGACGTCTGGCGGCGAAGCGGCTGCCTTGAACGTGCTCAAGGAGGATCTGGCCAAGCAAGGCTTTGCCTGGAAGGACGTGCCCGTGGCCGGCGGCGGCGGCGACGCCGCCATGACCGCGCTGAAGGCGATGGTCGCGGCCGGCAACTACCCGACCGCCTCCCAGATGCTCGGCTATACCGTGCTCGATTATGCCGCGGCCGGCGTGATGGGCGACCTGACCGAGACGGCGGTAAAGGAAGGCTGGGACAAATCCGTTCCGGCCGCCCTACAGAAATTCTCGGTCTATGACGGCAAGTGGGTCGCGGCTCCGGTCAACGTCCACTCCGTCAACTGGCTGTGGATCAACAAGGCGGTGATGGACAAGATCGGCGGCACCGAGCCGAAGACCTTCGACGACTTCGTCGCGCTGCTCGACAAGGCCAAGGCGGCGGGCGTTATCCCGCTCGCGCTCGGCGGCCAGAACTGGCAGGAAGCCACCATGTTCGATTCGGTCGTGCTGTCGACCGGCGGACCTGAGTTCTACAAGAAGGCCTTCAACGACCTCGACGAGGAGCAGCTGAAGTCCGACACGATGAAGAAGTCGTTCGACAATCTTGCCAAGCTCGTCACCTATGTCGACCCGAACTTCTCCGGCCGCGACTGGAATCTTGCCACCGCCATGGTCATCAAGGGCGATGCGCTGGTGCAGGTCATGGGCGACTGGGCCAAGGGCGAATTCAACGCCGCCAAGAAGACCCCGGGCACCGACTTCCTGTGTTACCGCTTCCCGGGCACCGACGGAAGCGTGGTCTACAACTCCGACATGTTCGGCATGTTCGACGTTCCCGAGGACCGCAAGGCCGCGCAGGCCGCCTTGGCCACCGCCACTTTGTCGAAGAGCTTCCAGTCGGCCTTCAACGTCGTCAAGGGCTCGGTCCCGGCCCGCACCGACGTGCCCGACACCGACTTCGACGCTTGCGGCAAGAAGGGCATGGCCGACCTGAAGGCCGCCAACGAAGGCGGCACGCTGTTCGGTTCGCTGGCGCAAGGCTATGGCGCGCCGCCGGCCGTCGCCAATGCCTACAAGGACGTCGTCTCGAAATTCGTCCACGGCCAGATCAAGACCTCGGACGAGGCCGTGACCCAGCTGGTTAACGCAATCGAAGACGCCAAATAGGAACCAGCATGAAAGGACCTTCCCCGCTCCGGTGGGGAAGGTTCCACCAAGCCAGGATGGTCGGCCTCTGGTCGGAATGGCGCCGGCGATCAACCAACACGCCCCGTCTCGACGGGGCTATGCTTCCCCGCCTGGCGGTGAAGGGACCCGAGAGGGAGGAGCCCATGACTACGGTCGCGACCCAGATCAAGCTGACGCCGGAGCATAATGCGCGCCCGGGCGCCTCGGTGCGCTCGCGCCTGCAGGACGCCTTGCCGAAGGTCGTGCTGGCGCCAAGCTTTGCGATCACCATCGTCTTCGTCTACGGCTTCATCCTGTGGACGGTCTATCTGTCCTTCACCAATTCCAAGACCTTCCCGTCCTATAAGCTGACCGGGCCGCGTGCCTATCAGCGGCTGTGGCGTTGGACCTTCGAGAGCGACCCGCCGTCAAGCTGGTACACGTCGATCATCAATATGGGCATTTTCGGCTTCCTCTACATCTTCATCTGCCTGGCGCTCGGCCTGTTCTTGGCGATCCTGCTCGACCAGAAGATCCGCGGCGAAGGCATGTTGCGGCCGATCTATCTCTATCCGATGGCGCTATCCTTCATCGTCACCGGCGTCGCCTGGAAATGGTTCCTCGATCCCGGCCTCGGCCTTGAGCAAACGCTGCACCAGTGGGGCTGGACGAGCTTCCATTTCGACTGGATCAAGAACAAGGATTTCGTCATCTACACTGTGGTGATCGCCGGCGTCTGGCAGGCGTCGGGTTTCATCATGGCGATGTTCCTCGCCGGCCTGCGCGGCATTGACGGCGAGATCATGAAGGCGGCGCAGATCGACGGCGCAACCACGTTCCAGCTCTATCGCCGCATCGTCATCCCGCTGCTGCGGCCGGTGTTCCTCTCGGCCTTCATCGTGCTCGCGCACCTCGCCATCAAGTCCTACGATCTGGTCGTAGCACTGACCAGCGGCGGGCCGGGCGGCTCGGCCTGGCTGCCGTCGAACTTCATGTATGAGTACACCTTCAAGCGCAACGAAATGGCCGTCGGCTCGGCCAGCGCCGTGATCATGCTGATGACCATCACCGCGATCATCGTGCCCTATCTCTATTCCGAGCTCAGGGAGCGACCGCGATGAGCGTCATTGCCTCGCCCGCTAGCACTGGCGGCATCAGCGCCAGGACCGTCAACCGCATCGTCATCTACGGCCTGCTGGCGCTGTTCGCGCTGTTCTACCTGATGCCGCTGTTCGTCATGCTGGTGACTTCGTTCAAGACGATGGACGAGATCCAGAACGGCAACATGTTGGCGCTGCCGCAGGCGCCGACCTTCGAGCCGTGGCTGAAGGCGTGGGGCGAGACCTGCGTCGGCCTGACCTGCGCCGGCATCAAGGGCTATTTCTGGAACTCCATCAAGATGGTGGTTCCGGCGGTGCTGATCTCGACGCTGCTCGGCGCGCTCAACGGCTATGTCCTGACCAAATGGCGCTTCCGCGGCCACACGCTGGTCTTCGGGCTGATGCTGTTTGCCTGCTTCATCCCTTTCCAGTCGGTGCTGTTGCCGATGGCGACGATCCTCGGCAGCCTCGGCCGTTTCGGCGTGACGCTGCGAAACGCAACGGGATTTTCATTCGGCTTGGGCAATCCGACAGTCAACCTGGTCTTTGTCCACGTCGTCTATGGGCTCGGCTTCACCACTTTGTTCTTCCGCAATTATTACGAGGCGTTCCCGACCGAACTGGTCAAGGCGGCACAGGTCGACGGAGCCAGCTTCTTCCAGATCTTCCGGCGCATCATGCTGCCGAATTCGATGCCGATCTTCGTCGTCACCGTCATCTACCAGTTCACCAACATCTGGAACGACTTCCTGTTCGCCTCGGCCTATGCCGGCACCGGTGACGCGATGCCGATGACCGTGGCGCTGAACAACGTCGTCAATACCTCGACCGGTGTCGTCGAATACAACGTCAACATGGCGGCAGCGATGATCGCCGCACTGCCGACCCTTCTCGTCTATGTGGTCGCTGGCCGCTATTTTGTGCGCGGCCTGATGGCCGGCGCCGTCAAAGGATAATCGAATGGCTTTTCTCGAAATTAATGGGCTGAGGAAGCGGTTCGGATCGGTCGAGATCCTGAAGGGCATCGACGTCGATCTCGAAAAGGGCGGCTTCCTGGTGCTGGTCGGCCCGTCCGGCTGCGGCAAGTCGACCTTGCTCAACACCATCGCCGGCCTCGAAACCATCACCGAAGGCGAAATCCGTGTCGACGGACGGACGATCAACGATCTCCACCCCTCGAAACGCGACATCGCCATGGTCTTCCAGAGCTACGCGCTCTATCCGAACATGACCGTCGCGGGGAACATTGCCTTCGGCATGGAGATGCGCGGCGTGCCGGCAGCGGAGCGCCAGAAGGCGATCGACAAGGTGGCGAAGGTGCTGCAGATCGGCCACCTCTTGCAGCGCAAGCCAAGCCAGCTCTCCGGCGGCCAGCGCCAGCGCGTCGCCATGGGCCGTGCGCTGGTGCGCTACCCCAAGCTCTTTCTCTTCGACGAGCCGCTCTCCAATCTCGACGCCAAGCTGCGCGTCGACATGCGCATCGAGATAAAGCGGCTGCACGCGACCACCGGCACGACAATCGTCTACGTCACCCACGACCAGATCGAAGCGATGACGCTGGCCACCAAGATCGCGGTGATGCGCGATGGCGAGGTGCAGCAGTTCGGCACGCCGGCCGAAATCTATAACAACCCGACCAACCTGTTTGTTGCCGACTTCATGGGCTCGCCGGCCATGAACCTGATTCCGGCGACGATCGGCGGCAATGGCAATGCCCTTTCCGTGGTGCTGCAGCGCGAGGCGCGCGAGCCGATCTCGCTGCCGCTGGCCGATGCGCCGACGGGTCTGTCGGCATTCCACAGCAAGCCGATCATTTTTGGCGTCCGCCCCGAGGCCCTGACCGATCCTGAAGGCGCCGAACGCAACGCATCGAACATCGCCACCGCCGACTGTCACATCGAAGTCGTGGAACCGGCCGGCTCCGATACCTTCGCCGTCACCAATCTCGGCGGCAAGGCGGTGGTGGCGCGGCTGCGCGCCGACGCCAATATCCAGCCGGGCACGGTCACGCCGCTCGCCTTCAACCTGACCAAGGCGGTGTTCTTCGATCCGGCGACCGAGAACCGTATCCTCTGACAGCCATGACAAACCCGGACATCGTCATCATCGGCTCCGGCATCGGCGGCGCCACGATCGCTTCCGGCCTTGCCGGCAGTGGCGCCTCGATCCTGATGCTGGAGCGCGGCGAACCCCTGCCGGCGACGCCGCATACGCGCGACACGCGCGCCATCTTCGTCGACGGCCACTATCGGCCGAAGGAGATGTGGCGCGAGGCCGGGGGTGCTGCGTTCAATCCCGGCAACTACTACTATGTCGGCGGCAATTCGAAATTCTATGGCGCGGTGCTGATCCGCTACCGCAGGGAAGACTTTTCGGCCATGGAGCACTATGGCGGCGTCTCGCCGGCCTGGCCGTTCTCCTATGAGGAATTCGAGCCTTGGTATTCCAAGGCCGAGCAGCTTTTTCGCGTCCGCGGCGCACTCGGCGAAGACCCGACCGAGCCGTTCCACTCGATCCCCTATGCCTTCGGGCCGGTGCCGGACGAGCCGCCCATCGCCCGCGCCCGCGCCGAACTCAAGAGCCTTGGCCTGCATCCGGCATCGCTGCCGCTCGGCGTCGACATCGATGCCTGGCTAAAGGACGGCAAGACAGGCTGGGACGCATTCCCCAACACCGGGACCGGCAAGGTCGACGCCCAAACCGGGCCGCTGGTGACAGCGCTTGCCGACCGGAATATCAGGCTCGAGACGGGTGCCCATGTCGAATGTCTCGAAGCGTCATCGGATGCCAGGACGATCGCCGCCGTTCAGTATCGCCAGAATGGCACGCTGATGAAAGTGACGCCGAAACTGGTCATCCTTTCGGCCGGCGCGGTCAATTCGGCGGTCATTCTGCTGCGCTCGCCCTCCCCCAGCAGTAAGGGAGGCGGCAATGGCCTCGCCAATCGTTCCGACCAGGTCGGCCGCAACTTCATGAACCACAATTCGAGCGCCATGCTGGCGATCGACCCGCGCCGCAGGAACACATCCGTCTACCAGAAGACGCTGATGCTCAACGACTATTATCTGTCCGATGGCAAGGGCGGCAAGCCGCTCGGCAACGTCCAGCTTCTCGGTAAGATCGACGGTTATATCCTGAGGGCCAACGTCAAGCTTGCACCCAAATTCGCGCTGGATTTCATGGCCGGCCACGCCGTCGACTGGTACCTGATGTGCGAGGACCTGCCCGATCCCGAAAGCCGCTTCATGGTCGACGGCAAGGACATCGTCATGCAATGGCGGCGCTCCAACATGCAGTCGCTCGACGGGCTGACCAAGGTAATGCGCGAGAACTTCCGTGCCTGCGGTTACCCGATCGTCCTGTCGCGGCCTTTCGACAAGCGCACGCCATCGCACCAGTGCGGCACCGTCAAGATGGGCGACGATCCGGCAACCTCGCCGCTCGACCCGTTCTGCCGCTCGTTCGACCACCACAACCTGTTTGTCGTCGACGCTAGCTTCCTGCCGAACTCGGCCGCGGTGAATCCGGCACTGTCGATCGCAGCACAAGCGCTGCGCGTCGCCGATCACATCCGCAAGACGGAGCTTGTCGCATGAGCCGCCCGGCAGCCATCGTTACCGGCGGCGCGCGCGGCATCGGCCTTGCTTGCGCCGAAGCGCTGGCCTATGCGGGCTTCGACATCCTTGTCGTTGATCTTGCCGAAGAAGCCGCCGACGGACTTGCCGCTGACATCACTGCCCGCGGCGCGAAATTCGCCTACCATTGCGGCGACATCGCCGATCTCGACCGCCATGCCACACTGGTCGATGCCGCGACAAGCGCCTTCGGCCGCATCGACTGCCTCATCAACAATGCCGGCATCGGCGCCGTCATACGCGGCGACCTGCTGGAATTGAAACCGGAGAATTTCGACCGGATCCTCGCCATCAATCTGCGCGGCACCGTCTTCCTCAGCCAGGCCGTTGCCAAGGCGATGCTTGCGGAGCCGGGTGCTTACCCCCGGTCGATCATCACCATCACCTCGGTCAGCGCCGAAATGGCCTCGCCGGAACGTGCCGACTATTGCATCTCCAAAGCCGGGCTTTCGATGTGGGTGAAGACCCTGGCGCTGCGGCTTGCTCCCGAAAATATCGGTGTGTTCGAGGTGCGGCCGGGCATCGTCCGCACCGACATGACATCAGGCGTCACCGCCAAATACAACGCGCTGATCGACGGCGGTCTGGTGCCGGCGAAGCGCTGGGGCGAAGCCGCCGATGTCGGGGCCGCGGTGGCGGCACTCGCCGGCGGCAAGCTCGGTTTTTCGACCGGCTCGATCATCAATGTCGACGGTGCGCTGTCGGTGCCGAGGTTGTGAACAGGTGACGCCATGACCGACTACATCATCGCCGGCGCCGGCCCGGCCGGCTGCGTCCTGGCCAACCGGCTGAGCGAAGATCCGTCGCATCAGGTGCTGCTGCTCGAGGCCGGCGGCAAGGACTGGCACCCGCTGATCCACATGCCGGCCGGTTTCGCCAAGATGACCAAGGGCATCGCCGCCTGGGGCTGGTCGACCGTGCCGCAAAAGCACATGAAGGACCGCGTCTTCCGGTACACACAGGCCAAGGTGATCGGCGGCGGCTCCTCCATCAACGCCCAGATCTATACACGCGGCAACGCCCGCGATTACGACGCCTGGGAGAAGGAAGAGGGCCTTGCCGGCTGGGGCTATCGCGACGTGCTGCCCTATTTCAAGCGGGCCGAGAACAACCAGCGCTACGCCAACGATTTTCACGGCGACCAGGGTCCGCTCGGCGTGTCGAACCCGATTGCGCCGCTGCCGATCTGCGAGGCCTATTTCCGCGCTGGACAGGAGATGGGCATTCCCTTCAATCCGGACTTCAACGGGATAGCCCAAGAAGGCGTCGGTTATTACCAATTGACGCAGAAGGACGCGAGACGCTCCTCCGCCTCGGTCGCCTATCTCAGGCCGATCCGCGAGCGCAAGAACCTGACCGTCAGGACCGGCGTGCTGGTGACGCGCATCGTCGTCGAGAACGGCCGGGCCGTCGGTGTCGAGATCGTCGACAGGCCGGGCGGCCAGCCGACGACCCTGCGTGCCGAGCGCGAAGTCATCGTCTCGTCCGGCGCCATCGGCTCGCCAAAGCTCTTGATGCAGTCGGGCATCGGCCCGGCCGACCACCTGAAGTCGGTCGGCGTGACGCCAGTCCACGACCTGCCCGGCGTCGGTTCCAACCTGCAGGATCATCTCGACCTGTTCGTCATTGCCGAATGCACCGGCGACCACACCTACGACAATTACGCCAAGCTGCACCGGACGGTGTGGGCCGGCCTGCAGTACCTGCTGCTGAAAAAAGGCCCGGTTGCCTCCAGCCTGTTCGAGACCGGCGGCTTCTGGTACGCGAATCCCACCGCCGCCTCGCCCGACATCCAGCTCCATCTCGGCCTCGGCTCCGGCATCGAGGCCGGCGTCGAGAAGCTGAAAAATCCGGGCGTGACGCTGAACTCGGCTTTCCTGCGCCCTCGTTCGCGCGGCACGGTGCGGCTGAACAGCGCCGACCCCGCCGACCACCCGCTGATCGACCCGAATTACTGGTCCGATCCCTACGATCGCGACATGTCGATCAAGGGGCTCAGGCTGGCGCGCGAGATCATGCGGCAGAAAGCGCTAGCCCCTTACGTGCTGCGCGAGGTGCTGCCGGGACCGGTACTCACCAGCGACGACGAGCTGTTCGACTATGCCTGCCGCAGTTCCAAG
The DNA here is from genome assembly GCF_055811515.1 of Mesorhizobium sp. WSM4841. Lineage (NCBI taxonomy): Bacteria > Pseudomonadati > Pseudomonadota > Alphaproteobacteria > Hyphomicrobiales > Phyllobacteriaceae > Mesorhizobium > Mesorhizobium sp. WSM4841. The sequence goes on along the minus strand of NZ_JBVVQC010000007.1, from coordinate 16,893 downwards.
ACCGACCACCACCCTGTCGGCACCTGCCGCATGGGCCATGACACAATGAGCGTGGTGACGCCGGATCTCAGGCTGCGCGGCATCGAAGGGTTGCGCGTCTGCGACGCCTCGGTGATGCCGCACATCCCCTCCTCTAACACCAATGCGCCGACGATCATGGTCGGAGAAAAGGGCGCCGATCTGATCCTTGGCCGCGAGCCGCTGCCGCCGGTCATGTTTTCCGGCAACCGCGCGGCATAGGGACTCAAGAATGATCAGACACTGTGTTTTTGTCAGATTTCGCACGACGTCGACGCCACCGAGCGCGCGGCGATCCATGCCGATCTCGAGGCGCTGCGGTCGGTGATCGACGGCATGGCCAAGGTCGAATTCAGCGCTAATGTCAGCCCAGAGCCGTTCGCGCGCGGCTTCACGCACGGCTTCACCATCGACTTCAGCGACGCTGCAGCACGCGACGCCTATCTGGTGCATGAGGCTCACAGCCGAGCCGGCGCCCGGCTGGTCGCGGCGCTCGAAGGCGGCACTGACGGGCTGATGGTGTTCGACCTCAAGATAGGCGCTTAGCCTATCCGAGCCTCAGCGCGACGACGCCGGCAACAATGCTGAGCACGGCGGCACCGCGCCATCCTGTCATCTTCTCGCCGAGCGCAAACACCGAGATCATCATGGCGAACAGGATCGAGGTTTCGCGCAGCGCCGCGACCGAGGCGATCGGCGCCTTGGTCATCGCCCACATCACGATCCAGTAGGCGGCGCCGCTGAGCACGCCGGTGTACACGCCCGCCTTCCAGTCGCGCGCCAGCAGCGGCAGCGCTTTTGGTCCGCGAAAGATCAGGCACAGCACCAACGCCCATGCCGCATCACAGACGAACAGCCATGCCGCATAGCTTGAGGCGGTAGCGGCCAGCCGCGCGCCGCTGCCGTCGGAAAGCGTATAGCCGGCGATGAAGATCGAGGTGCCAAGCGCAAAGCCGACCGCGCGCAGGTTCAGCCTCTCCAGATGTGCGCCGCCGCGAAACGACAGCACCAGCGTGCCCGCCGACAGCAGGACGATGCCGAGAATAGCGAGTGGCGCCGGTACCTCGGCGACGACCACGATGCCGCCAAGTGCAGCCAGCAGCGGCGCCGTGCCGCGCGCCAGTGGATAGGTCTGGGCGAAATCGCCGGCCTTGTAGGCGCCGATCAGGAACGTCCTGTAGCCCATATGGAAGATCACCGAGGCGATGATATAGGGCCACACTTCCGCCCTCGGCACCTCGACGAAAGGCAGCGCCAGAAGCGCCACGGCGCCCATGCCGAGCGTCATCAGCGTGATCGACAGGAAGCGGTCGAGATGGACCTTGACCAGCGCGTTCCAGATCGCGTGCATGGCGGCGGCGGCAAGTACCGCGAAGAAGACGGACAGGGTCATCGGTGGCTCATGCGCCTCCGATCCCTGTCGCGAAGGGCGTTTCCAGGTCGATGTCGACCCGCAGCGGAAAATGATCCGAAGCGACTTCGCCGATATCGGCGCTGACCGAGCGCACCCGTCCCGCCAACATCCCGCCGACGAAGCAATGGTCGAGCCGGCGCTTTGTCAGCCTGCCGTCGATGGTTTTCACATGGGTGTGGAAATCCGACGTTGGTTCGCCGGCGACGGCGGCGGCATCGACGAAACCGTCGAGATAGGCCGCACCGCGATGATAGGGCATGCTGCCGACGATGCGCCGGTACTCGACGCTGCCTGGCTCCATGTTGAAATCGCCCATCCAGATCGCCGCCAGCGGGTTTTCCGGCTCCGGCTGGCCATTGCTCCAGTTGCGCACCGGCTCATCGTCGGCGCCGCTCCACGGGCCGCCGTCGGACGGCGCCCGGCGATGCTCGGCGAGCAGATAGTCGATCTGCTCCAGCCGCTCTTCGGCAGCGATATGCGCGAGATGCAGCGACAGCACCCGCACCGGACCGGCAGGGGTGTGGATCATGCATTCCAGCGCTGCGTTGCGGGTGTTGAGCGGACGCACGGTGCGGCGCAGCGGCAGCGTGTGCAGGCGCGACCAGACGATCGGCAGCTTGGACAGGACCATGGTGCCGAATTGCCGCCGCCGGTTGACGATGCGGCCGTCACGCCGCTCGCTGGCGTCCATGTCGAAGGCCGGCCCATAAACCCAATAGTATTCGGGCAGCAGTCGCGAAAGAAGTTCCGGCTGGTCGTCATCGCTGCTGCGCAGCCAGTGCCGCTCCACTTCCTGCAAGGCGATGATGTCGGCGCCGGCCACGACACGTGCCGCGCGCGAGAGATCGTAGCGGCCGTCGCTGCCGAAGCCGTACTGGATGTTGTAGCTGACCAGCTTCATCGCTTAACCGGCTCAATTTCCTGATGGCAGTAGCGGTACGGCGGCAGCCTGGCAATGGACCGCTACGGTGGTGGGTATGGGCCAAGCACGGATAGTCAGCAATCAGCTTCCCTCCCCGGCCAGGGTGTGTTCAGATTCAGGTCAGGCCGACATCACCTGAATATCAGCACACCCTAGGTCGTCAGCGGCTGGAACCGCCCGGCCGGCGACGCCGCCAGTTCCGACCAGTCGATCTCTTCCTCCAGGCGATGATAGGCTTCGTCACCGATCGTCCCGTTCCGGCGCAGTTCCTCCAGTGCATCGCGCTGGCTGTTGATGGCATAGAGGCGCAGCCGGTCATACTCCGTCGCCGCCTGCGCGTTCCCAGGGTTTTCGGCGATCGTGCGCTGGGCCGTATATTGCTCGCGCACGGCGGCAGCGGCATTCGATGTCTTGCCGCTCAGCACGTTGAGCGCGGCCTGCATGATGGCGACACGCGCCTGCGCCACTTCGCGATCGACTGTCGTGTCTGGATCGAAGTTGAGCAGGCGCAGCAGCGGCTTCAGCGTCATGCCTTGCAGCACCAGCGTGCCGAGCACGACGGCGAAGGCGGCAAGCACGATCGGATCGCGGCCGGGGAAGTCGGCCGGCAGTGCAATGGCCACCACCAGCGTCACCAGCCCCCGCATGCCGCACCAACCGACGAGCACGGCGCCGCGAAACGTCGGCATATCTTGCCTTTTGTCTTCGCCGTCGAAGCGGGCAAACCATCTTATGATCGCAACGTAACTCGTTACCCAGACGAGGCGCGCGACGATGACGACTATGAGTACCGTTGCGGCGAAGAGAAATGCATCGCCTTGCCCTTCGCCGGAGAGCCGGCCGACGATCGATCGGGCCTGCAGGCCCATCAGCACGAAAGCCAGCACGTTGAGCACGAACACCGCCGACTCCCAGACTGAATAGGTGCTGACGCGCCTTCTGGCCGACATGCGGCGCGGCGCCCTGCGCGCGATGGTGATGGCGTAGACGACGATGGTGATAATGGCTGAAAGGCCGAGCTTGTCGGCAATGATCCAGACGGCAAAGGTTCCGGCAAACTGCACCACCGTGCTGCTTGCCGCATCCTCGATGCGCGAGAGCGTCAGCAGCGAGAAGCGGCCGAACAGATAGCCGGCGACAACGCTGCCAACCGTTGACAGCAGGATTACAGGTACAGCGTCCTTCAGCATGACCGAGCCGATGGCAGCCGAAACCGCGATTCGGTAGATCAACAGCGCAGTGGCATCGTTGAGCAAACTCTCGCCCTGCAGGATGGCGGTGAGGCGGTGCGGCACCTTGAACTGCCCGAGCACGGCGCTTGCCGCCACCGCGTCCGGCGGTGCGACGATGGCGCCGAGCGCGATCGCCGCCGCGATCGGCAGACCGGCCATCTTCCAGCCCACGACTGCAACGACCCCAGTGGTGAAGACAACGGCGCCAAGCGCCAGCAGCGCCAGCGACAGCCGGTAGCGCTTCAGGTCGCGCAACGAGGTGTCATAGGCGGCATCGAGAAGCACCGGCGCGATGAATAGGGCAAGAGCCAGTTCCGGGTCGATCTCGATGGTCGGTGCACCGGGCACGAAGGCAATCCCAACCCCGGCCAGAGCCAGCAGGGACGGATAAGGAACCTCCAGCCGTCGCGACAGCGCCGTCAGCGCAACGGCGATGAGCAGGAGAACAAGGGTAAGCTCGAAAAGGGCCATGTTTCATCGTAGCGACGAAACGCGATTGTTGGCAGTGGCAAAGAATCAGGATGCTGTTGATTGTCCAGCACAGCCGGGCTGGCTGACCGTATGACTTCAGGCGCCGCCGGCGTATAACAGCAATCATGATCCTTATTGGCCAGTATGACTCGCCTTTTGTTCGCCGCGTCGGCATCGCACTGACGTTCTACGGCCTCCCCTTCGAGCATCGGCCATGGTCGGCCTTCGGCGATGCCGACAAGATTCGTTCCTACAACCCGCTGACGAGGGTGCCGACACTGGTGCTGGACACGGCGAGGTGCTGACGGAAAGCCACCAGATGCTCGATTATCTGGACAACCTGGTTGCGGTCGAACGAAGGATGTTTCCGACAGGCGAACCCGCCCGCCATCAGGCGCTGGGGATTGCGGCCCTGGCCACCGGGCTCGGCGACAAGAGCGTCAGCCTGTTTTACGAAAAGCGCTTGCACGAGAAGGTCTCCGACCTTTGGGTCGGCCGCTGCCGGACGCAGATAGAGAGCGTCCTGGCTGCATTGGAAGCGGACCGCGCCGCGAGGTCTGGGGTCTATTGGTTCGGCGATAGCATCGGTCATGCCGATGTCGTGGTTGCCGCCGTGCTGCGTTTCCTTGGTGAAGCGCATCCGGGCATGGTTCCGCTGGCCGGCCTTCCGGCGTTAGAGGCTCATGCCGCTCGGATGGAGGCCCTGCCCGTCTTTCAGGCGATCTCGCAGCCTTTTATCCCGCCGGCCTGAACGCTTCGGCCCTGTCGGTTTCTCTCCGGGTCAGTGCAACACCAGCATGTCGCCCGACGAGAACGAAATCTCGGCCTTTTCGCCGACGGCGGGCGGCGGGGTGGCCGGGCTGTTGAACGTGTCGAGCGACACCGTGCTGCCGCCGATGCCGACGCGAACCCGGATGACCGAGCCGAGGAAATGCACTTCGGTGATCTCGCCCGAAAGGCTGGAGTCTCGGCCAGGATGGCGGCCGAGCGAAATCGCCTCGGGCCGCAGTGCCAGCGACAGCGTGTCGCCGGACTTGGAGCCGTTGAGCTTGCCCTTGAGCGAGATCTCTTGCGCGTTGACGCGTACCTTGCCCGACGCCGCGTCGGTGACGGTGCCTTCGAGCACGTTCAGCGTGCCGACGAAATTGGCGACGAACTTGGTTGCCGGCCGGTTGTAGATCTCGAACGGCGTGCCGACCTGCTCGGCCTTGCCGCCATACATGACGGCGATGCGGTCGGAGATCGACAGCGCCTCTTCCTGGTCGTGGGTGACGAAGACAGTGGTGATGCCGAGCTTCTTTTGGATCGAGCGGATTTCCTCGCGCAGCGACACGCGCACCTTGGCGTCGAGCGCCGACAGCGGCTCGTCGAGCAGCAGGAGCTTCGGCTTCGGCGCAATCGCCCGCGCCAGCGCGATACGCTGCTGCTGGCCGCCGGAGAGCTGATAGGGATAGCGGTCGCCCATCTGCGGCAGCTTGATGAGGTCGAGCATCTCGGCAACGCGCCTGTCGGCATCGGCCTTGGGCATGCCCGCGACCTTCAGCCCGAAGCCGATGTTTTGCGCCACGGTCAGGTTCGGAAACAGCGCGTAGGCCTGGAACACCATGCCGACATTGCGCTGGTTGGGCTTGAGCCGGGTGATGTCCTTGCCGGCCACCACGATCTTGCCGGCGCTCGGCTCCTCGAAGCCGGCGACCATGCGCAGCACCGTCGTCTTGCCGCAGCCCGACGGCCCGAGGAACGAGACGAATTCGCCCGGCTCGACGTCGAGATTGAAGTCCTGGACGACGGTGGTGGCGCCGAAAGCTTTTCGAACCTGCTGGATGGAGAGGAATGGCTCGGCCATGGCTTTTCTTTCGGTCAGTACTTTTTCGATCAGTTTGGCCGGTTCGCCGATCGCGGCGCAAAACGCGACAGGATCTGGATCAGCGACATACAGCCCCAGGTGATGGCGAACGAAATGAGCGCCAGTGCCGACGGCTCATAGGCACTGTTGGCGCCGATGTTCTGCAGATAGGGGCCGAAGGCCGGGCGATTCAGCAGCGAGGCCATGGTGAACTCGCCGATGACGATGGCAAAACTCAGGAACGCGCCGGATAGGACAGCGATCAGTACGTTCGGCAGGATGATGCGGGCGATGATGGTGGTCCAGCCGGCGCCGAGGATTTGTGCGGCTTCGGTGAGCGTTCTGACGTCGATGGTCCTGAGACCGGTATCGACCGCCCGGTACATATAAGGCAGCGCCAGCACTGCATAGCCGATGACCAGCAGAGCATCGGTGCCACGCGCCGTCGCCAGAAAAGGCAACGCTGAATTCGAACCGAACATTCTGATGTAGCCGAAGACGATGACGATAGCGGGGATAACCAGCGGCAGCAGGGTGATGAACTCTACGACCGGCCGCAGATTCGGTAGCCGCAGCCGTATCCAGTAAGCCGTCGGCACGACCAGGAGCACGCCCAAAAGGATGGTGAATACCGCCACAACGACGGAATAGGTAAATGTCGCCTGGAAATTCGGATCTTCGAAGACCGAGCGGTAGGCGTCAAAGGAATATTCCCCTCGCCGCTTACGCAAGGAGAATTCAAAGGTCGCCACAAGCGGCAGGACGAAATAAGTGGTTCCCACGCCAAAAACGAGCCAGGCCCAAAAGCGGTTGCCTTGCTTCATTTCAGCCACCGTTCGGCTCGCCGTTGGAACAAGATATAGAAGAGATTGGCCAGGCCGGTGATGACGATCATGCCGAATGCAAGTGCGTAGCCTAGATTCGGATTGTAAAGCACGTCGCCGCGAATCTGCGCGAACAGCTGAATTGGCACGATGTTGAGTGACGGCCCCGTCAGTGCATAGGCCGTTGCGACCGCCCCGAACGCGTTGGCAAAGAGGAGGACCGTCGTACCGAGAAAACTCGGCCATAACACCGGGATGACCACCATGCGCCAATATTGCCAATTGGTTGCCCCGAGCGTCGCGGCAGCTTCGCCCCATTCCTTCTTCAGCCCATCGACCGCCGGTGTGATGATCACGATCATCAACGGAATCTGGAAATAAAGGTAGGTGAGAATCAGACCCCAGAACGAAAAGATACTGAAGCCGAGCGAATAGATGTTAATGCCGAAAATGTCACGCAACAGGATCGTCGTCACTCCGAGCCGACCTAGCGTCGCGATGAACGAGAATGCCAGCGGTACGCCGGCGAAATTCGAGGCGACGCCCGAGAAGGTCAATGTTGCCGAGCGTAACCACGGCGGCAAGCCTCCGCGAACGACTGCCACGGCCATCGCCAGACCGATCAAGGCGCCAAGGATCGCAGAAACAAAGCTGATCTGAATGGATACCCAATAGGCCGCCGCGAGCTTGGGTTGCGACAACGCTATGATGTTGTCGAACGTATAGTCGCCGGCTGCATTTTTGAACGCGCCCGCGATCAGCCCGACCGTGGGCAAGATCAGGAAGACCAGTGCGAAAGCGAAGAACGGAGTTACGCCTAACCAATGCAGTGGCAGCCGAAGGCGGCTGATCTCCGGCGCGCGAGGACTGACGCGGGCTGTCTCGGATATTGTGGAGTCTGCCATGGAATTCCCGAAGCTGGCATAGGGCGCCGGGGGGGGGGCCCCCCCGCGCCCCATTTATTTAGTGAACCCCGCGCCCCCCCGGGGCGGGGTGGTTTTAACAAATGTAGCCGGCGCCGCACCGAAAAATTTTTGTG
>NZ_JBVVQC010000007.1:0-9117 GCF_055811515.1 Mesorhizobium sp. WSM4841 | reverse complement strand
CCCCCGCGGCCCGGGGGGCGGGGGGCCGGGCTTTTTTTAAACCCCCCCATTTGGGGCCGGCCCCCTGGAACCCCCCCCGGGGGCCTGGGGGCGCGGGGGGGCCCCCCCCCCGGCGCCCTATGAATTACTTCACGACGGCGCCAACGATGGCATCCCAATTCGTGCTGATTTCCTTCTTGGCGGCGTTCTGTTCCTCCAAGGTTGGGAAGATCGCTTTTTCGTAGTTCTCGGCCGCCGGCAGCTTGTCCAGCATCTCCTTCGGGATCACGCCCTTCTTGGCCAGATCATTGAAGCGGATCGGGTGGCAATAGCCCTTCAGCCAGCCGAGCTGGCCTTCGTCTGAATAGAGATACTCCATCCACAGCTTGGCGGCGTTCGGATGCGGCGCATAGGCGCTGATCGCCTGTACGTAGACGCCTGCGACCACCGCTCCCTTTGGCACGACGATTTCGATTTCCGGATTGCCGGCCATCTTGTCGCGCATGGCAAGCAGGTTGTAGTCCCAGTTCATCACGATCGGTGTCGTGCCCTGGGCGACAGCTGCCGCTTCACCGTCGACCGGCACGAAGTTGCCGCCATCGTTGAGCTGCTTGAAGAACTGCAGACCCTTGGCGGCGGCATCCTGGCCGCCGGTACCGCCAGCCGCGAGGCCCGAAGCGTAAACCGACATGACGGCGTTGTTCGATGTGCGCGGGTCACCGGCGAGCGCCACCGAGTTGGCATATTCCGACTTCAGCAGGTCAGCCCAGTCCTGTGGTGCGTTCTGCACGACGGCCTTGTTCACGCCGAAGGCGAGCACGCCATAATAGTCGCCGTACCAGTAGCCATCGGCATCCTTGGCGCTGTCAGGGATCGTATCCCAGGTCGACACCTTGTAGGGCTGGATCAGGCTGTCTGCCTTGGCGGACGGGCCAAAAGACAGGCCGACGTCGATGACATCAGGCGCCTGCGGGCCCTTATTGTCCTTGTTGGCCTTGATCGCCTCGATCTCGTCGCCGGAGCCGGCATCGGGATTGAGCTCGTTGATGGTGATTTCCGGATACTTCGCCTTGAAGCCGGCGATGACGTCGCCGTAGCCGCACCAGCTGTGCGGCAGCGCGATGGTGGTGAGTTGGCCTTCCGCCTTGGCGGCGGCGACCAGTTCATCCATGGACTGCGCCGACGAGATGGCAGAGGTCGCCATCAGGGCGACGGCCGTGAGGGAAAGCACTTTTCCCGTGAATTTGAACATGTGTTCTCTCCGTTGAACTGACGCCGTTGGACGCCTGCGATGCGGTATCGTTTTCGTGTGACAACCCGATGAAAGCTTTGTGAAAGCGATGCCCAGCAGTACGAAAAAGTAAACTCTTTTTAACCGGCTGTAGCAATCGCTCCGCGATTATTTTTCCGGCTAACGAATTTCGGTCTTACCTTTCATCTCTTCCCCTTTCTTTGCCCTCATTTCCCAGATCAATTTTCGGCGCGAAAACCGTCTCAAACGGTGCCGGCAATGGCATTGTCGAGCAACGTCAGCGCCGCCTTCCTGGTCAGCTTGACCGGGTTGCCGCCGGCGGTCGGATCGACCACCGCCATGTCGGCGATCAGGCCCTTGCGCTTCTTGTCCATGTCGAGCCCCTTGATCAGGCCCGGCAGCGCGTGCGGCACCTTCAATTCCTTGCGCAGCTTGATGACAGCCTTGGCGAAGCCGTCGAAGCCGCCTTTGATGCCGCAATAAGCCGCGAGCCGGGCGATGCGCGCCTCGATGGCGTCGCGGTTGAAGGCCAGCACATAAGGCATAAACACGGCGTTGGTCATGCCATGATGGGTGTCGTAAAGCGCGCCGATCGGATGCGACAGCGAGTGGATGGCGCCCAGCCCCTTCTGGAAGGCGGCAGCACCCATCGCTGCCGCACTCATCATGTGGGCGCGGGCGACGAGATCCTTGCCGTTGGCATAGGCTTTGGGCAGGTTCTCGAAGACGAGCCGCACGCCTTCGACCGCGATGCCATCGGCCATCGGATGATAGCCCGGCGCGCAATAGGCTTCCAGGCAGTGGGCAAGCGCGTCCATGCCGGTGCCGGCGGTGATGAAGCCCGGCATGCCGACCGACAGTTCCGGATCGGCGATGACGATGGCCGGCAAAAGTTTCGGATGGAAGATGACCTTCTTGGTGTGGGTCGCTTCATTGGTGATGACGCCGGCGCGGCCAACTTCCGATCCGGTGCCGGCGGTGGTCGGCACAGCGATGATCGGCGCGATCGCATCGGAGTTGGCGCGCGTCCACCAGTCACCGACATCTTCGAAATCCCAGACCGGCCGCGCCTGGCCGGCCTGGAAGGCGATCAGCTTGCCGAGGTCGAGCGCCGAGCCACCGCCGAAGGCGATGACGCCGTCATGCTTGCCCTTCTTGAACACGGCAATGCCGGCGGTCAGGTTGGAGTCGACCGGGTTCGGCTTGACCTCGGAAAACACGCCATAGGGCACCTTGGCGTCGTCGAGGATCTTCAACGTAGAAGCGACGACCGGAAGTTTGGCCAGCCCTGGATCGGTAACGAACAGCGGCCGTTTGATGCCGGTCGCATCAAGCACATCAGGCAATTCCTTGATGCGCCCCGCGCCGAAGCGCACGGTTGTCGGGTAGTTCCATTTGGAAATCAATTTTGTCATTTTTATCTTTCAGAAAATCAGATGGCTTCACGCAGATGATATGACTTCGGCCTCGTCAGATTGTCGTAGCCGATGGCCGACAGCGCAGCGCCCTTGCCGGTGTCCTTGACGCCGGTCCAGACCAGCGCCGGATCGAGATAGTCGCAGCGGTTCATGAACACGGTGCCGGTCTCGATGCGATCGCCGAGAGCCGCAGCATGGTCGGTGTCGCGCGTCCAGATCGAGGCCGTCAGCCCGTAGGGGCTGTCGTTCATCAGCGCGATCGCCTCTTCGTCGTTGCGCACCTTCATGATGCCGACGATCGGCCCGAAACTTTCCTCGCGCATGACGCTCATCTGGTGATCGACCTCGGTCAGCACTTCCGGCGCCAGATAGGGCGAGCCTTGCTCGTCATTGGCCACCTTCATGTTGATGTGGGCCTTGGCGCCCTTGCGCAGCGCCTCGGCCTTTTGCTCGCGGATCAGGTCGGCGAAGCGCGCCTGTGCCATCGGCCCCATCGTCGTCCCCTGGTCGAGCGGATTGCCGACGACGTAGCTCTTGGTTTCGGCGATGAAGCCTTCGACGAATTCGTCATAGACCTTCTCGTGGACATAGACGCGCTCGATGCCGCAGCAGCACTGGCCGGAATTGTAGAAGGCGCCGTCGACCAGGTTGGCGACGGCATGGTCCATCTTGGCGTCGGCCAGGACATAGGCCGGGTCCTTGCCGCCGAGTTCGAGGCCGAGCGTCATGAAGGTGCCTGCCGCGGCCTTCTCGATGGCGCGTCCACCGGCGACCGAGCCGGTGAAGTTGACATGGTCGATCTTGCCTGAGCCGAGCAGTCTTTCGGTCTGCACATGGTTCATGACGAGGTTCTGGAACAGGCCCCTTGGCAGGCCGGCTTTGTCGAAAGCCTGCTGAAAGCGTTCGCCGACTAGCAGCGTCTGCGCCGCGTGCTTGAGGATGACGGCACTGCCGGCCATCAGCGAAGGCACGATAGTGTTGACGGCGGTGAGATAGGGATAGTTCCACGGCGCAATCACCATGACCACGCCGAGCGGCACCTTCTTCACATAGCGGCGAAACCCGTCCTTCGGATTGGAGGCCATCACCGGCTTGAGTGCCGCTTCGGCGATCTCGACCATGTAGTTGGTGCGTTCCTTGACGCCGCCGAATTCGCCGCCATAGCGCACCGGACGACCCATCTGCCAGGCAATCTCCGGCACGATCTCGTCGGTCATGGCGACCAACGCTTCCAGCATGGCAAGCATGTATTTGCCGCGCTCGACGACCGGCGTCTCAGCCCATTTCTCCTGCGCCGCCTTGGCACGCTCGACCGCCGCATTGATCGCCTGGTCCGTGGCCACAGGCCGTTCGGCATAGATCGAACCATCGACGGGAGATTTTATCTTGACCGTTTCGGTCATTCCTTGAGTCCTCGCAGTTTATGACAATCTCGGTTTTGAGCCGCCCGCCCGTCGGGCGGCAAAGGCTGAACGGCAGCGCTGGCGTAGTTTAGTACCGCTCGAACCCCCTGTGCAGTTCCCAATCGGTAATGCGGCGGTCGTATTCGAACTGCTCCCAATGCGCCGTATGGACATAATGCTCGAGCACGCCGTCGCCGAGCGCCTGCTTCAGCATCTCCGATTTCGCCAGCGTCTCGGTGGCATCACGCAGGGTCTTCGGAATTTCCGGCAGCTGCGAGGCTTGATAGGCATCGCCGACGAAGGGTTTTTGCAGTTCAAGCTTTTCGTCGATGCCGGCAAGGCCGGCCGCGATCAGCGCGGCGAAGGCGAGATAGGGGTTCAGATCGGCGCCGCCGATGCGGCATTCCATGCGGATGCCCTTGGTGCCCTCGCCGCACAGGCGGAAACCGGCGGTGCGGTTGTCCTCGCTCCACATGATCTTGGTCGGCGCGAAGGTGCCGGCCTGGAAGCGCTTGTAGGAGTTGACGTAGGGCGCCAGGAACCAGGTGAATTCCTTGGCGTATTTGAGCTGGCCCGCCGCCCATTGCTGGCCGAGCGTCGACAGTGTCCAGTCGGCCTTCTTGTCGTAGAAAAGCGGCGTCTCGCCGTCGGCGCTCCACAGCGAATTGTGGATGTGGCTGGAATTGCCGGCCAGCCCGTAATTGTACTTGGCCATGAACGAAATCGCCTTGCCTTCGGACTCGGCGATTTCCTTGGCGCCGTTCTTCAGGATGACGTGGCGGTCGGCCATCTCGAGCGCCTCGGCATAACGCACATTGATTTCTTCCTGGCCGGGGCCCCACTCGCCCTTGGAGTTCTCGATCGGAATGCCGGCCGCTTCCATCTCGTTGCGCAGCCGGCGCATGACGCCTTCTTCCTTGGTGGTGATGCCGATCTGGTAGTCGCCGATATAGGGCGAGGCTGTGTCGAGGCCTTGCCAATGCTTCTTGCGAGCGGAATCGTAGGTTTCGCTGAACAGATAGAATTCGAGCTCGGAGGCGAAATAGCCGAGATAGCCGCGCTCGCTCAGCCGCTTGACCTGCTTCTTCAGGATGGCGCGCGGCGAATGCGGCAGGTCGTCATGGGTGTGGTGGTCGAGCACGTCGCAGATCACCAGCGCCGTCTTTTCCAGCCATGGAATGCGCCGCAGCGTCGACAGATCGGGCTTCATGACGAAGTCGCCGTAACCCTTCGACCAGCTCGCCGCCTTGTAGCCGGGCACCGGTTCCATATCGATGTCGGCGGCCAAGAGATAGTTGCAGCCATGCGTTTCGTCATGGGCGGAATCGACGAAATACTGTGCCAGGAACCGCTTTCCCGCCAGCCGCCCCTGCATGTCGACAATACAGGCCAGCACCGTGTCGACCTCACCGCTGGAGACCGCTTTCTTCAACTGATCGAACGAAAAATTTCCGGCCATTCCTTTGGCACTCCAGTGCTTGTCGTTTTGAGCTTGTCACTTGGAAGATGTGGAACGCCATGGCCGGCAAGGCGCCGGCCATGATCATGAAGAGGGTGTCAGACGCCGGCTTCGCCTACGGCTACCTCGGCAGCCTTGATCGCCGCCTGACGCTTTGCAATCTGGTCACCAATCGGCGGACCCTGGAAGCGGCGGTTCTCGAAAGCGAACCAGATTATGAGTGCCAGCAAAACGAAACCGACGGTAATCTCAAGCGCCCAGTCATTCGGCGGCTGAATGCCGATGAAGAAAATCAGCGCCATTGACAAGAGAGAGAGGATCGCAAACAGACGATAAGCTCCGATGCCCATATTCCACGGGCCCATCGCCGGCCATTTCGGGCCGCCTATCGTTACCAGGCCCAGCGCAATCGGCACTGCAAATGACAGGAATAGGAAGATGACGGTGCACGACACGACGATGGAGTACGCCGGCGTACCAGCGATCGTGATGGCAGAGGTCAGCCAGACGAATAGGATCGCCAGGATGGAGGCTCCCCATATCGCGGCGACCGGCGTCCGGTGCTTCGGGCTAACAGTCGCCAGTTGCTTGGAAATGCCGGGCATTCCGCCATCCCGCGAGAAGGCAAAGAGCATGCGCGAAGCCGACGTTACCGTGGCAAGGCCACAGAGCCATTGCGAAACGAAGATCGCAACGTAGAGGATCTGCTTGACCGCCGGATTCACCTGCGCATCCATCGCCCAGAAGAACACGTTCCAGCCCTGTTTTGCGGCGTCGTCCATGCTGGGGATCATCAGCACGAAGGCACACAACATGATCCAGCCGAACAGCCCCGACCAAAATACAGAAGAAACCATGCCGCGAGGAACTGAATGCGCCGCCTTCAATGTCTCTTCCGACGTGTGCGCTGAAGCGTCATAGCCGGTGATGGTGTAGATCGGCAGCAACAGGCCAAGCAGGAACGCCATGCCTCCCGAAACCGCGACTGGCCATACCGAGCTTGCGCCTTCGGTGCCCGTGTAGTTGGCGAAGGTGAACAGCCTTCCGAATTCAAAACTCGAAGCAGAGCCCAGACAAACAAGGGTCAGCGCGATCGCCGTGGCAAAGATCAGGTAACCAGAGAAGTCAGTCAGCTTGGCCGTCAGCTTAATGCCGAAATGATTGACCAGAGCCTGAAGCACGGTGATGACGGCCACGAAGACGACGCGATGGGTCAGTGTGTCCTCGACGCCGAACATGGAACCGAAAGCTCCAAAAAAGAAGTAGAATGTGCCGACGTTGATGGCGCCGAGTACTGTCACGAGGCCGAGCAGGTTGAGCCAGGCCGACAGCCATCCGGTGAAGCGATTGCCAAGGATAGAGCCCCAATGGTACAGGCCGCCCGCTGTCGGATAGGCCGAGGAAATCTGTGCAAGTGCCAGCGCAAAAACGCCTGAAATCAAAACACCCACGGGCCAGCCGATGCCTATCGCCGCGCCACCGGCGCCTGATGTGGCCTGACCGAGCGAATTGATACCGCCAGACAAAATACAGATGATCGAGAACGAGATCGCGAAATTGGAAAACTTGCTCATGCTACGCTCGAGTTCTTGAGCGTAGCCCATTCCATGGAGGACGTTTACGTCCTCCTTCTTGTCGACTTCCGTATATTCTTGAGCTGACATTTTTGTCCCCTTCTGGTTCTTAGCTAGCCGATTGTACTGACTTTCCCACTGCGCTTGGTCTGGAGCTCCTGGCCTCCTCGGGCTCCAGATCTAGAAAAATCCCCGTGAGCAGATCCGCCCATTTCCGCTGCCCGGCTTCGTCGGATATTTCGTCGTTGCGGATTTCGATCATCGCGCAGGATAGCCCCCGCGGGCGCGCGTGCCGTTCCAGCGTGAAATAAACGCGGTCGGCCGGCGAATAGGGTTCGTTGACGCCGACATTGACGCCGGCGAGCCGCTGCAGCGCGGCGACAAGCGGCGCTGCAAGCCGGCGATCCTCGTCATGGATGATGCCGATGTGCCAGGGCCGGCTATTGCCCCTGTAGACCGGGGTGAAGGAATGGATTGAAACCAGCCGCGTCTCAAGCCCGCGCGCCCGCCTTTTGTCGATGATGTCAGCGACCGCATCGTGGAAGGGCTGCCAGGACAGGGCGATGCGCGCGGCGCGCTGCTTTTCCGACAGGCCGGCATTGCCCGGAATGGCCGTGCTCTCGCTGACCGGCGGCACCAGATCGGGTGCGTCGAGCGGGCGGTTGCAGTCGATGACAAGGCGCGAAATGCGGGTCTCGACCAGCGTCGCGTCAAGCGCCTCGGCCATGCGGCGGGCGACCGGCAGCGCGCCGGGATCCCAGGCGATGTGGCGGGAGAGCTCTTCGGCAGCAAGGCCGAGCGTTCCGAATTCCGGCGGCAGGAAATTGGAGGCGTGGTCGCAGGTCAGCACGAAAGGGCTCGATCCGCCGGGGTTCGTCACCCTCACGGTTTCAGGCGATGCAAGGCTGGCGGGCCGTGCTGTCTCCATTATCCTGTCGTCCCCGGGGAGCGCTGTATCGTATGTTACGTATTTTGCCTCATTGCGTCCCTGTGGATGATTTCATACAGTTTGTCGGGCTTTGTCAAACGCGATTTCGGGTCAAATGCGATTTCGGCAAAACGGCCAGGCATGGGGAAAAGATGATTTCGAGCATTGCCGAACTGATCTCGGACCGCATCGGTACGATGCCGGCGGGCGAGCGCCGCGCAGCGCAAACGCTGATCGCCAGCTATCCGCTGATCGGCCTGAAGACTGTCGCCGAGTTCTCAGCTGCCGCCGGCGTCTCCTCGCCGACGATCCTGCGTTTCGTCGCCCGGCTCGGCTTCCAGAACTACCCGGAATTCCAGTCGGCGCTGCAGGACGAACTGGCGGCGCAACTGCAGTCGCCGGCGTCACGGACGCTCAACCCGCCATCGCCGAACGGCGGCGCGGTGTCGCCGATGCTGGAGGCGACGCTCGACAACCTGCGCGAGACGTTCAGGCACCTGTCGGACAAGCAGCTTGCCGACATCGTTGCAAAGCTTGCCGATCGGCGCGGCAAGACATTCCTGATCGGTGGCCGCTTCACCGATCCGCTGGCGCGCTACATGGCCGCCCACCTCGCCATCATCCAGCCCAATGTCTTTCACCTCGCCGGACAGGAAAGCGTCTGGCGCGACCGGCTGATCGACATGGGCAAGCGCGACGTGCTGGTGATCTTCGACATCAGGCGCTACCAGGACAGCCTGGTCCGTTTCGCCGAGACGGCGCATCAGCGCGGCGTGCAGATCGTGCTGTTCACCGACCAGTGGCTGTCGCCGATCGCCCGCTTTGCCCGCCATGTCATCGCCGGGCGCACCGCCGTACCCTCGGCCTGGGACTCCTCCGCGGCCCTTTTCGTCGTTGCCGAAACGCTGATCGGCGCCGTCACCCGGCAGCTCGAGGCCGACGGCGCCAAACGCATCCGCGAGCTGGAAAGCCTGCGGTAGGCCGACGCGGCCTGAACTCGACCGCATGATCGCTTCCGCGCCGGAAACCGCGCCAGGCCGCAAACGCAAAACGGCCCGCGCGAGGCGGGCCGTTTTGTGGATTTGGTTGCGGGGACAGGATTTG